>RGMU01000507.1 GCA_010021705.1 Chitinophagia bacterium
TTTTGACTTTATGTCGCTCCAAAGTTTTGCGCCAAATGGGGTAAACGGTGTGTACAACTTAAAAACCCAAGAAATGCAAATTTTTGGGGTTAATAAGTTCTTCCTGAGCGATTCGTTAAACGTATTTATTGAACCAACTAATAAGGGAAAAGATATTTCGGTAAAAAAAGGGCGCTCCATAAAGTTCGATGGAAAGCTAAATGCAGGCGCATTCCTTATTACTGGCAAAAAATTTGAATTAGACTACGATAAATTCTACGTAAAACTAACGCAAATAGATAGTATTGCCCTTAACGTAGACAACAAAAAAGACACTGCAAAGCAAGCTAAACTGCAAGAAATGCAGCAAAAAGTTAAAAGCAATGTAAAACTTGAAGCAAAGCGCCACGGCGATAGCTCCCAAAAAGAGTTTACTACTGGAACACTTTACATCAATAAGCCAGATAACAAAAGCGGAAAAGAACGTATAGAAAAGTACCCTATTCTGGATGTTTCTAGCCCTGCTTATGTGTATTTTGACTACGGCGATGTAAAAGGCAACTTTAATTCTAATGTGTATTTCGATGTACCGCCTTTTAATATTGACTCTGCAGGGCAGTACGACCCTAAAACGGTAAAGTTTGAGGGAAAATTCCACTCAGATGGCATTTTCCCTGTTTTTGCAGAAACCTTGCAAGTTCAGAAAGATAAATCCATGGGCTTTAGCCATAAGGTTCCTACAGAAGGCTACAAGCTTTATGAAGGGAAAGCCAATTTTAAAGGCACACTTAACATGAATAAATTAGGGCTTAGAGGCAAAGGAGAAATAAAGTTGCAAGTTTTGCAACGCTGGTAAGCTCTCTTTTAGAGGATATGCGTGGGAGCCAGATAGTACCCAAGTTGCATTTGTCACTGTCGTCTTCACTCGTCACCTCACAGCACGCGTTTCTAAGAGACTCCGCGTCCTTCCTAAAGTTAAAACTCATCCCGGGCTCTGCGGTAGAGAAGGCCTGGTGGCAGTTAGCTTCCCACACGTCCTTAGCCAGGTTATGCAAGGGGTGTGCCTCGTCCTCAATGGCGATGAAGAACTCGGTATCGTAG
>RGMU01000508.1 GCA_010021705.1 Chitinophagia bacterium
CACATTCTAGCAGATTCAATTTGTAATGCAAGAAAAGGCGCGGTACGGTACACGTACCGCGCCGTATTGTTTTTTAGCCGTCCTTTGCAGCTGCTTTTTTTGTGCTTTATTTGTTTGAGCTGCTTTTTTTAGCAATTTTACTAGCTTCTTTTTTGCTCGAGGCAGCTGATTTTTCAGGAGCCTTTGTGGCTGGTGTTTTTTTGCTGCTTGTGCTTATCAGCTCTTTATTTACTTTAATCTTATCAAAAGTTATTGGGCTTTCCCATGAGCTGATTCCAATCCAGGTTATTCCTTTGACAGGGTATGGATCTGTCCAGGTTGTTGACTTACCAGAGCCATCACTAATGCTAATAACACCTTTTTTGTATGATACAGTTATTGATGTTGGTTTAAATGGATTAAGGCATCCTCCTGGGAATTCTTTTTTATCGATTGTCTTAAAGGCCTTACCCAAGCTCTGAAGCCTCATAACCATTGATTTATTGTCAAAAGCTCCAAGCTGAATCTCATACATTTCATTGCCGCTATTTCGTACCATAATGCTATCATCAGAAAAGCAAACAAAAGCATCCTTGGTTCCTGCGATTTCCATACTTACTTCTAATGTTTCGTCGTTGGCTGCCGTTACAGGCAACCAAATATACTCACCAAAGCAGTTGTCTAGAGTTATACTGTTAGTCTCTTTAAGCAGATCGTGAGCTACTTTATTTGCCCAAATATAATAGGTTTCTTTTTGTTCGTTATCTGAGCCGATTAAGTAGGCATTATTGATAGCACCAATAAAGAGATTCAGTAGTGAATTAACAACGCGAGGGTTTGCTTTTTTTGCACTAAATGTTTTTGGGTAGCTTGTAAATAGAGCTTCAAGGATAGATGCGGTTTTTTTGCTTACAAGGTCTGAAACAATATATGCATGGGTTAGCATGACCATAATTGTGCTTGTTTTTGCAACAAGGGTTTCAAAATTTGCGGGCGTATTTGGTTGTAGAGTGTCAAGCTCTTGAAGAAGCGTTTCTACTTTTGTGCGTGCTTCTATAACTTCTGCTGGCACACTTGATGTCAATACCAATGTTTGGTTTG
>RGMU01000509.1 GCA_010021705.1 Chitinophagia bacterium
ATTTTGTGAAATTGCAAGTGTAGCTATTGTACCTGTAATAATTTTAAAAGCACCAAGATTACTATTAGCAATTTGTAAACCACCAGTTGAGATAAGAATTCCGCCTGATGTCATACTAACTGATTTTATATTACTTGTTGTTATTGTACTTGCATAAAGAGTTCCAACAGTTGCACCACTAACACCAATTGAAGCTGAACTAAAAAGTGTTCCTACATGAGTTCCCGCAGAAATTGTTCCACTTAATTGTGCGCTTCCAGATGTAATTGATGTTACATATAGAGTCCCTGTTGTTATTCCACTAGTACCTATAGATCCTGCTGATAATCGATTTGATACATTAAAGTTATATGATGCATCACTTGACCATATATAATTATTTCCATACGCAATTAAATTAGATATTGTACCATCAGATGCAAATCGAGTTCCATTTAACCATACACTACCAGAATTACCAGAACCATTAACATCTATTCTAACGACTGTTGCATTTCCTACATTTAATGTGCCTGTTGAGATTGATGTACCAACAATCGTTCCAGCAGAAAGTGTTCCTGAAACTTGAACATTACTAGATGTTATTAATGTACCAGCAATATTTCCAGCAGAAACAGTTCCTGAAACTTGAACATTACCAGATGTAATAGATGTTACATA
Source organism: Chitinophagia bacterium (assembly GCA_010021705.1). Taxonomy (GTDB): domain Bacteria; phylum Bacteroidota; class Bacteroidia; order Chitinophagales; family Chitinophagaceae; genus RGMU01. The sequence goes on from RGMU01000509.1 coordinate 661, forward strand.
AAGAGTTCCAACTGTTGCACCAGGTGTAGCAAATGATGCTGAACTAATAGTGGAAGTTGCTAATAAAATTCCTGTTGTTATACCTGTACTAGCATTAAGTGTTCCTATTGTAATATTTGTATCTATAACATTTACAGAAGTGACATTGACACTTACCACAGATCCAGAAACATATATATTCCCACTTGTAATATTATTTGCATAAAGAGTTCCAATTGTTGCACCAAGTGTAGCAATAGAACCTGACGATATTAATGATACATTTAAATTATTTGATGTAATATTAAAAGATGCATTATTAAGACGTTCAGAAGACATTCTTTAATTTAAAACAATAAAATAAAAACGTAAATTATTTAAATTATTATATGTATAATTTAAATATGTTATAGATGAATTTACAGATCCTGTCGTGTACAG
>RGMU01000510.1 GCA_010021705.1 Chitinophagia bacterium
AAGTTGGCGCAAGAATATATGTTTTATGCCCTAAAATCGATAACTCTCTAGCCAAATTATATATATGATTTCTAACTCCGCCCGGTATTGCAAAATCGTAGGTCGTTAGAAAAGCGATATTCATTATGGAACTACCCTTTTGATACGTCGATTGTTTTGCAGATAAATACCTATCTTATCCAATGGGATTTGTGAGGTTTCCGGTATTTTATGGAAGCAATATACAAAACAAATAACACAAACACTCCCGTATATCATGAAAACTCGCGGCGCGCCTAGCCATTCTATTAAGCTTAGAAAAGTCATAGAAACACAAAAATTAGCGCCCCACTGGACTGCGGCTGAAAGACTCATGCCAAGCCCTCTTACCGACAAAGGAAATATTTCAGCGATTATTAACCAAAACAATGAACCAACACTAATGCAATACCCTGCTATATAGAGTATAAAACATATCACGGCAACTGGTTGCAAATAAGGATATGCTTGAATCGATGGAATAACAGCAGAGATAACAAACAAACACCAGCAATCGCGCTACCGCTTAAAAGCAAAAATCGCCGCCCAAGCCTGTCTATATAATAAAAACATACAATACTAAATAACAATACTTTGAAAAAGAGTAGGCCCGTAATACATTACCGTATTAATACCAAAAAATTGTTGAAAACATCCCAAACTTAAACTAATCCAAAGTATTGGGCGTATTTTTTTGGAAAGAAGTTGCCGCCATGGGGCAACTTCTTTATTTTTTTGGGATAACCAAGGTGTTGTTTCTGCAAGAAATACCATGCCAAGTAAGAATAACAATGCCGGTAGTATACCTATGGCAAACATCCAACGCCATGCCGAGCTTGGTGTTAATAGGTAGTTTACAAATAAGGCTAAAGCCTCACCTCCGCTTATGGTGACTGCATTAATTAGGACCAAAGTGCCGCGATTGGATGTTGGTGAATGTTCTGCAATAAATAGCGGTGTTGTGTATGATGTGATGCCAATCGCGCATCCTACTATCCAACGCCCAACAATTAGCTCAGAAATCTCTGTAGCGATAACCGTAAAGAGCGTGCCAATAATAAA
>RGMU01000052.1 GCA_010021705.1 Chitinophagia bacterium
AAATTTTAGCAAATAAATAACGCTATTTTATGCAGGCGATTTTTATAGTAGGTGCAAAATTAGTCAAAAAAATGGTGAAGGAGTAATAAATACCGTACCCCATTTTTCCCTACCTTTGCTCCAAAAAAGCAATTACAATGCAATATTGGCTTATTAAGTCTGAACCCGTTAAATATGGGTGGGAACAGCTTGTGAAAGACGGATACACCTTTTGGGACGGTATTAGAAACTATGCAGCCCGCAACAACCTAAGGGCTATGCAGCAAGGCGATAAACTACTGTTTTACCACAGTAATGACGGACTTGCCATTGTTGGCATTGCAGAGGTGGCTAAAGAGCATTACCAAGACCCCACCACCGATGACCCCAACTGGGTGGTAGTGGACATTAAGCCCCTTATGCCGTTGCCAACACCCGTTACGCTACATGAACTAAAAGCAGACCCCTTTTTTGCCCAAATGGAGCTAATTAGGCTAAGCCGCCTATCCGTAAGCAAAGTATCACCCGCAGAATATGAGCGGATATTGGAATTGGGAGGCGTGAAATAGGGGTCTATTTTTTGTTCTTTTTGTCCTTTCTCTTAGTTGGCGTAAAGCTGTTAAACGACCTGCGCCAGCTAATGCCCATGCCGGCTCTTACTATGTTTTTATCTAAAGCAACATCATAGTTGCTTGTCTTAAACGCATTCATTTTCAGGGCATTGGTGCGCGATAAGGCATATTGCAGGCGGAAGTCTCCGGTAATGTTAAAACTGTTGCCTGCGGTGCTATTTCCCGTCCCCCGCCAGTCAGACGTGCTACCGACTTCCACATTCAGCTTATCGTTAAAAAATGGGTGGCTTATACCCACCTTCACCTGATTTCTGTTAACGTCTAAGTTGCTATTTCCGCTTGAATTGTTAAGCGAATAGTTATTATAAGCCAAAGGTCAAACTTTTGTTGGTCATCTTGGTTTATCCGCATCAGCTTACGATAGGCATAAGTACTTACCGACCTATTTTCCGGCAACTCCATATCAAATGAAAGTAGCGGCGTTTTTAGCGTTCCTTTCATTTTCAACAGCACATTCATGGTTTGCAGGGTTTTTGCATCGTTCAGCTCATCTACCGATTGAAAATCTGAACCTTTTTCTGACTCTGTTAATAATTCAGAAAGCCGCACCCTTGTAGGATATATAGCATTTACATTAAGCTCAGTTTCAAAAAAAGGACCTATAAAATTGATTGTGCTACCCTCATTCAGCAAAAATTGACGCTTATACAATATTTGCTTTAGTGTGAGGTCATAAGTGCCTGATTTTATAGTATATATTCCCGTCATGCGCATATCATTACCCGCTGGTATAGATAGCTGTATATTGCCTTCGCCGGTCGTATTAATGGCATCACCGGTAGCCGGGTCTAACACAATGGTCATCTTTGCCAACTCATTTAAATTAGCATCTATTTTTATATCCATTTTGTTATTATCTATATGTGTAGTTTTTACCGGTGCTGTGCTGTGCGACTTAAACGTTACATACTTATAAGCACTCACATTGGCAGATGAGCTGATAGGTATATACAGCTGCGACCTATCCACCGGAGATAAATTGTAAGCGTGCATTTTAAGATAGTCTAAGCTACCAGTTAGGGTAAACGAGTCTAAAGAAGCCACCACATTGCCAAAGAAATAGGAATTTTGGGTTTCATTGGTGCGCAACAGCACCAATTTTGGGGTGCTTACATTGAGGTGTAGCTTCATATTGTCAAGCCAATTATGAGAGGCATAAAAGTTGATGGTAGCAGTGTTTTGTTGGTCATCAAACACCTGCACATTCCGGCACACTATTTGCCTTTTGTCTATCTTAATCTGCGCTTTAGGTAGCGTATAGGGCACACCCAAATAGTCTAACACAAACCCGCAGTTGCTAAGGTCTATCTGCCCCTCAATTTCTTTCTTGCTTCCGCTCCCTGTGTATTGAAAACCACCATTTACTTTACCCGTCAACCGGCTCACTATATCCGTTACAAACGGTTGAATGATAGCCAAATTCATGTTTTTGATAAGCACTTTCAGGTCGTTGTTGCCGGTGCTTTTGATGTTGGTAAATAGCGTTCCGCCTGCTTTTACCACCGCATCTCCATTAAAAATGCCTGTTTCGGGGTCTATAACCAATGCTTCTTTTGTAGGGTTGTATTGTGCTATCACGTTCACTTTGCCCAAAGTATCGTCCAATATCATTACATGTTGCGCACTAATATTAACACCTATTTGCGGGTCTTCTATAAAGTTGTCAATATTTACCACCCCATTAATTCGCCCTTCGGGTTTCAAAAAGTTGGTTTTTGTCAGAGCGGATAATTGTGCCATATCCACCTGTTGCAAGTCTATGTGCAGTTGGGGCTGATTGTTATATTGCTGTGTAGATGCTGATATGATTTGCACGCCGGAAGTCATCTTAAACATTGGTATAGACACATAGTTGTGGCTTAGCTGTATATCATTGCAAGTGGGTATATACCAGTGGTTTTTACTGATGTCTAATAAAGACGGCTGAAGGGCAAGATTTAGCGTGTCGTTGCGCGCAAGCATTTGCCCCGTTAGCATAATTTGGCTAATGCTATCTGTTAGCTTGGTTTTTATATTAAAGTCTAAAGTATCGTTTTTTAGCTTAGACTTTAAAACAAATTGATTGATAAGTGTGTTGTTAGCCACACTCATTTTGTCAATATGTGTTTCCAATATCAGCCTTGTAGTGTCGCCATTGCTGTTTATATCCACGTCCCATATTTTAATAGCCCCTATTTGCAGCAAACCCACTTTTAGGTTCAGCAGTAGTTTTTGCTCCGATGTATTTATTTCACCGCTCATCACAGCGTCATTTAGCCCCCTTATGGTAGGGTAGGTAACGGCAAGCAGGCTATCTACATGCCGCGTTTTTATATCAAACTTAAAACTTTGCGTTGACGGGTTGCGGTTCGGTAGCGGAATGTAGCCGGGTATATATTGATGTAAAAAATATTGTATAGACGCAGGCAATTTAGTAATTTGATAATTCCCCGTTATGTTCATCGCCACATCATTGCTTATCACCGTTACCTTTTTTTCATTATTAGCAAGGTAGCCTGATGTTAGCGATATGCTGTCTATGTCCACCAATGTACCGTTACGCTTTAGGTCAATGTTATATAGCTTTGCATTGCCTATAAATTGGTCAACGGTGCGCCCTTTGCAGTTTAGCTCAAAGTCTGACGATAGCGTAATCGTATCTTGCGTCAGGTACAGTGCTTTAAGGTCAGAATGCAGCAAATGCGCTTCTGCATTAATCAGCAAGTCTTGTGTTTTGTAATTCACGCTTCCTTCAAACTCCATCGCTAGGTTAGGGTCGTCTATCCACAGGCTACCGTCAAACTGCCTATGCGATATTATACCTTTGTTAATTATTCTATGATAGGTGTAGTGGTTAAAGTGCATAGAATCTATTTCACCGTTGATATCCACCGATGCCGAGTCAAAGAAAAACGACTTACCCGTAATGCTTTCCGTGCACGTAATGCTACTAATGGCTGAAGTCTTAAACAGCGATTTTGCTGCTATCTGCTGCAACGAAACATTGCCTTTATAAGTGGCTTTAGAGAGGTTAAAACCCGGCATTTCAAGTAGCACCTCTGCCTTTATATCCCCTATATTGCTATGCACCAAACCACTTACCGCAAAGCTGTCTATTTTACCGTTAAACGTGCCCGCGTAGGTTAGTGTACGCAGTGTATCCATATTGATAGTTGTATCCCTCTTAATTTCCGGAAAGTACCTGACAACGCCCTTGCCGTTGCTGCTAATTAAAGCATTGGTTAAGGTGAAATAAGTATAATTTATATCCGGCAATCCGTTTATTACTACATCGGTGGTTAGGCGGTTTATGCCGTCTGTAATGTCAATGCCCCTGCCCTTAATATGTTCTAATGTGCCTTTGGCATAGCCACTTACTTGCAGCTTGCACGGCAGTAGGCGCAGTTCTTTGGCAAAAAAGGCAATATCCCTTGAGTCTATAATAGATTTACTAAGCGCAGCCTCCATAGTTACCTTCGGAATAAAATCCAAAAAAGCCGGAAAACCCCGGTAATACATCGCAAACCGATGGCTAAGGCTACTATATTGCGTTTTTAGCACCAAGTCCGAACACACTGCCGATAGGGGAGTAACCCTGACGCTACTCGCTATTTTGCTTACCACCAATCCGCACTGTTCTTTGGCTGAAAAATCATCTAATTTTCCCGTTATCGTATCCCCGCTAATAGCGACGCGCTTTGATAGCATATTAATGTTGGTGATGCGCATGTGATTAGGGTCAAAAATTGACGTGTCGTGCTTTTTGTGCAATATATCATAGCCAAACCGGCAGTCCGCTAATTGAAGGCTGTTTACTGCGATTGTCCACTTATCAGGGTTTAAGGCTTCTATCACACTGTCTGCATCGCTCTCATTGTCATCTACACTATCATTTTCAGGAGGTCTCCCGCCAATATACATCTTCACATCAAGGGCAATTTCCTGCAAATAAATAGCCTCTATACTTATACTTTTCTTAAATAAGTCTATATTTTTAACATTAATTTCATCTTTACCTACCTGCGCTATTATGTCCTGACCTACCCATTTATCTGCATACACAAAGCGTATGTTTTCTAAATACACCTTTTGCAAATCAAATTCAAAACTGCTACTTGTGGTATCCTTAGTTTTACCGCTTGCCGGAAACAGCTTTTCAATAAAATCATAATTCCATTCTCCCTTTTGCCCCTCACGCAACAGCTTTACCGTAGCATTTTTTAAGCCCGCATAGTGAATTACCGGCTTATTTTTAGAAAAAACAATATCAGACAGCCGCACTTGCAACTCTCCCGCATACAGTAGCGTATCATTTTGTTGGTCTCCCGCAAATACGCCTTTGATTAACACATGGTTCAGCAAATCTATCTGCACCTGCGCCACGCTTACCTTTGTTTTCAGCACTTTAGACAACTCGTTGCTTGCTTGCTGTGCCAAATACGTTTGCACCGGCGGATAAGACAATAAGCCGGCTATTAGCACCACCACCAATAGCAAAACAAATATTATCCTCTTAACAATTTTGAGTATCCTTTTCAAAACAACCACCTATAAAGCGTTTGCAAAAGTAGGGCTTAATCCCCAAATCTCTGTATGTTTTTAGCGATACAACTAAAGTGTTAAAACATGGGGGGCTTTAGGCATTGGTGGCTTGCCCTCCGACCCTGTGGTGGTAATACCTTGCGCTTGCTTTAATTTCCTTGTCTTTGTGGATTCCCTTTTAAACAACAATTAAATGCGGTTTAAAGGGGATTTAAATGTAAGATAAACCCGTATAACAGCTTGGTAAAACGTTGCGAATATATATCTTTGGAAAAAATTTGCTAAGAGCATGTCATCTCATTTATTTAATAATCAAGATAAAAACTCATTGTTTGAAAAATTCAAAAGCATATTTGAAAACAAGCTTGGTGTACACACTTTTTATGCCTTATCCGGCTTTATAAGGTCATCAGGTTATTTTAAGTTACAGCCTTATTTAGAAAAGGCGGAAAAAATTAAACTGTTAGTAGGCATTGATGTTGATAATCTTTTTAGCAATGCTTACACACAAGGTTTGCAATACAGTGATAATAGTGGAGAAGCTAAATCGCAATATATAAACGATTTAGCTGTAGATATACGTGATGCTAAATATACAAGGGAGGTAGAAAATGGTATGCTGACTTTTTTTGAACACATTAGTTCCGGTAAAATAGCACTCAAAATTCACCCTTCAAAAAAACTACATGCCAAATTTTACGTATTCCTGCCCGTAGAACCTGACCAATTTAACTCTGACAGCTATGGAAGCGTTATTATGGGTTCTTCTAATCTCACTGCCGATGGGTTAGGTATCAAACAACCTCCAAACTATGAATTAAATGTGTTACTGCGCAACTATGATGATGTAAAATTTGCTAAGGATGAGTTTGAAAGATTATGGAATGAAGGTGTAGAGTTAAAGCCCGAAGATATTACGAACGGAATAGACCAAACTCATTTGTCAAAAAAGCTACCCACTCCTTATGAACTGTACCTAAAGTGCCTAATTTCATATTTTGATAAAGATATTGACTATGACCCCTATTCAATGGGTGATTTACCTCCGGGCTATAAATCGCTTGACTATCAGGTAGAGGCCATTAATCAAGGCTATAGAATGCTATGCGAACATAATGGCTTTTTTTTGGCTGATGTGGTGGGTACGGGGAAAACCCTTATAGCAACAATGATTGCCCAAAGATTTTCAAGAGAAAATGGCTCACATACTAAAATATTAGTTATATACCCGCCTCATTTGGAATCTACATGGTTAGCAATATTCAGGGAGGCAAAAATTCAAAACCCTTACTTTATTTCAAATGGTTCTTTGCACCATCTTTTTGATGAGCAAAAAAAATATCCCCCGATTAATGAATATTCTTTAATAATAGTAGATGAAGCGCATCGTTTCAGAAGCGAAAATACCACGATGTTTAGCTATCTGCAACGCATTACCAAAGCAACACGCCCTCAAGGAAACGTAGCCGGAAATCAAAAAAAAGTGATACTTATATCAGCTACTCCACTCAACAATAAACCGGAGGATATAGAAAACCTATTATACATATTTCAACATAAATTTAAGAGCACTATACGAAATATCAATTTGAACACCTATTTTGCTAATAAAAACAAAAAATATAACGATGCTAAAGATAACTTAAAATCAGCAATCAATGAGTCTGCTCGTCAACAAGCATTAAGCGAAATAGAAAATATCTACAAAGCTATTAGGCAGGACATTATTAGCCACATTACCATACGCCGCACACGTACTGATTTAACCACTAACGAACAGTATAATAAAAATTTAATAGACCAAAATATATCATTTCCAACCGTAGCCCCTCCTAGTTCCATTAATTATGAACTGACCGATAAACTTGCTTTATTATTTCAAAAAACGGTGAATTATGTAACAGATACTCAAAAAATACAGTTCTTTCGCTACCAAGCCATTGGTTATTTAACAGAGGATAATAAAAAACGGCATTACCCCAAAGCTACTGCGGCTTCTATGCAATTAGCCGGAATTATGAAAACATTTATGGTAAAGCGGTTGGAAAGTAGTTTTGAGGCATTCAAATCATCTCTTAACAATCTTTTCAATAGTACATCAAATATGATAGAAGGCTATAGAAACAATAAAGTTGTCATAAGCGATGAATTGGATAGCATGTTAAAAAAGGGCTATGATTGGTATGAAGTGGAAGAGTTTTTTGAGCGTAATCCCAATAAAGGCAAAGTATTTCAATGCACCGATTTTTTGCCTGAATATATCAAAGGATTAGAGGCAGACTTAAAAATGTTAGGCGAGCTTAAAAAGGAATGGGATGCCGTAGATAATGACCCTAAATGGGATACTTTTACTGCCATATTAGCCGGCAACCACCCCACTATTAATGTGAAAGAAAAAACAATAAACCCAACCGGTAAACTTGTTGTTTTTACTGAAAGTGCCGTTACTGCGCAAAACATTTATGAAAAAATGAGCGAAGAGCAAAAGAATAGGGCACTTTGTATTACCTCTAATAATAGAAAAGAGCATTACAAAAAAATAAAAGAAAACTTTGATGCCAATGTAGCCAAAACCTTACAGCAAAATAATATAGATTTTATCATTACCACAGATGTGTTAGCCGAAGGTATCAACTTGCACAGGTGCAATGTAATCATAAACTATGACACGCCTTGGAATGCCACACGGCTTATGCAGCGCATAGGGCGCATCAACCGGATTGGTAGTATTGCCGGTACGGTTTATAATTATAACTTTTACCCTTCAACACACGGAGAAAACGAGCTAAAGCTATACCCCAATACGCTTATTAAACTACAAAGTTTTCACACTGCTTATGGAGAAGATGCACAAATATACAGCCATGAAGAACTTGTGAACCAATTTGAACTTTATGACATCCAAAACCCAGCTGAAAAAAATGAAGACTTACAATACTTACAAGAAATAAGAAATATAAAAAAAGATAACCCGGCATTATTTAAAAAAATAGAACGCTTGCCTGCAAAAGCACGAACAGGGCGCAGTGCTAAAGATGCAGATAAACCGGCTTGCCAACATTGTACGGTAGCGTTCTTAAAATCTGCTTATAAAAAGGCATTTTTCTTGGTAGATATGCAAAACAAAGCAAAAGAAATATCCTTTATTGATGCCGTAAAAATACTTAAAGCATCTTCCGAAGAACTCGCTTATCCTTTGCCTAAACACCACTATGACCATGTTAATGAATGCACCGACCAGTATAAAAGGGTTGAAATTACCGAAAACCCTTACGCACCCAATATGGCTACAAAACAAGATAAAGCAAGTGCCAAAGCTCAAAAATTTTTACGAAGCCTGAATCCGTTTATTACTACAGACGAACAAAAGCAACTTTTTAATAGCATAACAGATGCCTTACAAAAAGGTATTTATTCTAATATGGTAAAAGAAATAATTGCCATTGAAAGCGATAATAGCACTATAGCCAACAAAGTAGAATTGATTGAAAAACTTGCACAAAAATATCACTTAAATGATGACAGCGATGTAGAAAATGCCCAGCCTCCCATTAATAACACCCCGCCGGCTATTGTACTTAGCGAAACATTTGTATAGCCTGAATTTGCTAATTCAAAAAATAACTTTATTATTGATGTTTTTTAGCCACTGATACTTATGCCGGACTTTCAAATACTAGCACAGACCTTTAACTTAGAAACATGGAAAGCGTATTTACACGACCTGTTTCCGCAAGCCAATATTTATACCGATTTGCAATATATTGCCCTCCCTGCCAACAACATAGCAGAAAATGGCGGTAAAGTAGGCGAGCTTACTACATCAGACGGTAAAAAATTGGGTATTTACCACATTAACCTCAAAGAAAATACAAACATTGCGCGCAACAAAGCCGGTACGCGCGGCCTACTACGCAGCCAATATAGCCTAAACGATGACGGCATAATAGCCACCTATAAGCAGGGCAACCAGTGGCGACTAAGCTATATAAGCGAAATAAACACCTATAACCCCGA
>RGMU01000511.1 GCA_010021705.1 Chitinophagia bacterium
TGCTTTTTGTATGGGCATTATTTTTCATTAATCCATTGCTCAGTTATCTTATTTCTGCCATACTCATTACCATTTATACACGTATTGGAATTTATTTTGAAGAAAAAAAACTTCTTATCGAATTTGGCGATGCTTATAAAAAATTTTCTGTATCAACGCCCATGCTCATTCCACATTTATTTTAAAGTTGGTTAATAAAAGCCATTTTCTAACTCTCTGTTTTATTGTAGGTTTGCAAATCTTTTATTATTAAACGACCTATTAAAACCCCTTTAGGGCAGGGGCATATTATACAATGGAAATAACAGCAAAAACCGCCGAAGAACTGCGCCTCACCGCCGAAGAATTTGAACTGATAAAACAGAAGCTTGGCCGCACACCCAACTTTACAGAGCTATGTGCATTTAGTGGAATGTGGAGCGAACATTGTTCTTATAAAAATTCCATTCGTTGGCTAAAAACCTTGCCCCGCAAGGGCGGTCGCATGCTGGTAGAGGCAGGCGAAGAGAATGCAGGCTTAATGGATATGGGCAATGGATGGGGCGTAGTGTTTAAAATTGAAAGCCATAATCACCCATCGGCAATTGAGCCTTTCCAGGGTGCTGCTACAGGTGTTGGGGGCATACAAAGAGATATTTTTACTATGGGGGCCAGGCCCATAGCATCGCTAAATAGTTTGCGTTTTGGAAATTTAGACGATAAAAAAACGCAACAGTTGTTAGCAGGCGTAGTGCATGGTATTGGTCATTATGGCAATTGTTTTGGTGTGCCTACGGTAGGCGGCGAAATTTATTTTGAAGAATGTTATCATACCAATCCTTTGGTAAATGCAATGAGCGTAGGTATCTTACGGGTGGATAAAACAATCAGTGCTACAGCAAAGGGAACGGGCAACCCTGTTTTTTTTGTAGGTAGTGCTACAGGCAAAGATGGCATTGGCGGTGCTTCATTTGCCAGTGCAAATATTACAGCAGACAGTGCCGAAGATTTACCAGCGGTGCAGGTGGGCGACCCTTTCCAGGAAAAGAAATTATTAGAAGCTTGTTTAGAAGTCATTGAAACCGGTGCGGTAGTTGGTA
>RGMU01000512.1 GCA_010021705.1 Chitinophagia bacterium
CGTTTCATACACTTTTATTTTTTGATATAGTAAATTAATAAAGCGAAATATATACCTACTTATCGGAAAAACAAAACAGCCCTAAAGTATTTTTCGGCATAGAAGCGTTTTGGCTCATTAATTAACCCTGAATTAACCCAAATTAACCCCCTTCCTATCTTTTCTTTTTCAAACTGTCCTTACCCCTATTCATGCCTTAACACCTATTTTTAGCATTTCTACATGCTATTGCTATTAGTATTGTATATTTGATACCGATTTTAGATGTAGCTTTACGCAATGATTAAAAAAGTAGCACTATTGGCAGGAGGGTATTCGGGAGAATATGATATTTCGCTAAAAACAGCCGTTACGTTAGAAAAAAATTTAGACCCGGAAAAATATGCCGTTTATAAAATAATAGTTACCAAAGCAGCATGGTACTACATGCACGATGGCACTGCCATAAATGTGGATAAAAACGATTTTTCATTGCCTTTACCCACCGGAAAGGTAAATTTTGACATTGCATTTATAGCCATACACGGGTCGCCGGGTGAAGACGGCAGAATGCAAGGCTACTTAGATATGATGCAAATACCCTATACCACGTGCAATGCTATTGTATCTGCTTTAACTTTTAACAAAAGCTACTGCAACAAAGTGGTAAAAGCCTTTAATGTTGTTAATATTTCGCAGTCGGTGCACCTGATTAAGGGAGAACCCTACAATGTGGGTGCTATATTAGACGAGCTTAAACTACCCTTGTTTGTTAAGCCCAACGAAAGCGGTAGCAGCTTGGGCGTAAGCAAAGTAAAAAATGTGGAAGACCTGCTCCCTGCCATTGAAAAGGCGTTTAAGGAAGATAAAGAAGTGCTGGTAGAAGAGTTTGTTGAAGGGCGAGAACTTACGATAGGCGTGTATAGAATAGGGGCAAATTTATATGCCCTGCCGGCTACGGAAATTGTAAGCAAAAACGAATTTTTTGACTATGAGGCGAAATATACCGTTGGCATAACCAACGAAATAACGCCTGCCGTGATAGAGCAATCGGTAAAAGAACAATTAGAAAGCAAAGCTATTTACATTTACCGCC
>RGMU01000513.1 GCA_010021705.1 Chitinophagia bacterium
AGCGTATTAACCTAGATGAGCATAGCTACTTCACGGAATCCACCCAACCACTACAAAACACAAGAACCTCAAAAGATTTGGCCTATGTCATCTACACCTCAGGCACCACAGGATTACCCAAAGGTGTGATGGTGGAGCATATGAGCGTGGTAAATTATGCGGCAAATATTCGACCCTATTTTAAAGATATTATGCGCGTTGATTTTTCAACAGGCTACATGTTTGACTTAAGCATTACTACTTTTCTATTGCCATTACTATACGGCAAGGAGATTTATATTTACGTTGGAGGCATTGAAAACATAGAAGATTATATACAACATCTACAAAAAAATTATATTGATTTTGCTAAACATACGCCTCGCTATTTATCCCAGCTGAAAAACTATCAGGGCCAGTTAAGTATTAAAAGATGTTTTGTGGGCGGGGAGAAGCTTGAAGAATTAATGCTTGACCAAATAAGCAGATGTTTTAAAGAAATATATGATGAGTATGGTCCAACAGAGACAACAGTTGGCGCGATGATAGTAAATGCTCAATTACATTTTGGCATTGGTAAGTCTTATGCTAATACCAAAACATACATCCTCGACCAACACCTAAACCCACTCCCCATTGGTGCTATTGGCGAGCTTTATATTGGTGGCATGGGTGTGGCACGAGGTTACCTCAATCAGGATAAACTCACCCAAGAGCGCTTTATTCCTAATCCATTTGCAGAAGGCAGGATATATAAGACAGGGGATTTGGTCAGATACTTGCCGGATGGCAATATCGAATACATTGGTAGAAATGACTTCCAGGTTAAAATCAGGGGTTTTCGGGTTGAGCTTGGTGAGATTGAAAATACCATTGCTCAGTTCCCCGGTATTGTGCAATGCAGCGTGCAATACTTTACTGAGCCTAAGGGTATTTTGGCTGCTTATCTTGTTACCCAAGAAGATGTCGATGAAAGCCAATTAAATAGTTACCTACAAAGTAAACTCCCCGATTACATGTTGCCACAAGCTTATATCAGACTTGATAAACTACCACTGACCGTCAATGGCAAACTAGACCGCAA
>RGMU01000514.1 GCA_010021705.1 Chitinophagia bacterium
GAGGGGAAATTTCTGCTTCCTTTTGTATTTCGCGAGCTGCATATATTCCCAGAACCTCGGCTTTTTGCATTGCCTTATGGATCTGTCTAAACTCCCGATTGCCTTTAAAGCTCATGCTAGTTATGATACTGCAAGCTTTGCATAAATAAAAGGGCAGTGAGAAGATTGACAACAGTTGTAAAAATTGCTATAATAAGCGTAGTGAATTTAAGCAAAAACACTTAAAAATGCTATAATCAATAGATTGTTATGGCCAACAAAAAGAAAAAATCAACCAAGGCAAAATCCTCAAAAAAGAAGTCGTCTAAAGACCTCGAGTCTGATCACGGCTCATTTTGGGCTTTGAGCGGCGCTATATTATTGATTGTGGTTGCTGCCTTTTTGCTGATTGGCGGTTTTGGTACTGGTGGTCCTTTGCCAGTAGGCTTATTCAAGGGAGCATATTTTATGCTAGGCTACGCAGCCTATATAACACCTATTGCTCTAGTTTATTGGGGTGTATATAAGTTTATGGCAGAAGACAAACGCATACCATTACCAAATTTAATGGGTATGTTGAGTGTACTATTGTTCTCAAGCACATGGTTTTTTGTAGCTTTTGCATCTCAAAGCGCTAGCGGCAGTTGGGATAAAGGACATGGTGGAGCTGTAGGCGAGATATTGGGCAAGGCAGTTTTGACTGCTCTAGACCAAATGCCAGCCTCTCTTCTTTTCCTTATTTTAACCATTCTAGCGATTTTTTTCTCTTTTGGAGTTTCACCAAAGGTATTACTCAAAATTGGTGAATTGTTTAAAAAACCAGAAGATGATGATAATGATTTGGCTGCCCTCAAGGCCAAAGCCGGAGAAGGCTTTAAGCTCAACGAAGGTGTCCCTGTGGAACGGCATAATGGAGAGGAAGAGCCTCAAGGAAAGTTTGCCGGTTTAAAAAATAGCGCTGCTAAATTATCTGCCGCCGAAGATCATTCGGCACTGACTACCGCAAGTGATCCGAATTGGCAGTTTCCAAGCGTTAAACTACTAGACCAGAAACAAGATAAGGCGGATGCTG
>RGMU01000515.1 GCA_010021705.1 Chitinophagia bacterium
CCAATCGGCCAAAAGTACTTGCTGGTAGGTTTGTACCCAACTATCGTGTCCTATTCCTGGCCATTCGGTATATACTACTTCAGCATCTGTTTCCATTAGGGCCTTGTACATCATTCGGCTCATCCTAGGCACCACTACCCTATCGGAACCACCATGAAATAGCCAAACAGGGGTCCGCCTAATCTTCCTAACCTTTTTAGTATCTCCTCCACCGCAAACTGGGGCAGCTGCAGCAAAATAGGCAGGATAGTAACCTAAATATTCCAAAGTCCCTAAACCGCCCATAGATAGGCCGGTAATGTATCTTTTATCTGAATCTATTTTATAATCCTTTTCAATTTGCTTTAGCAAGGCGTGAAAAGCCTGTAGAGCAGGTGTTGGGTTTGGTTTTAAGGTATAATTTAAGGTATCTCTATCTTTAATCCACCACGACCAAGAAGTACTCTTTGGACATTGCGGGATAAGAATAATGGCCGGGTGCTGACTTCTGATAGTTGGGTTTTCTACAAAAGGTGCGAAGTGCTTGTATTGAACTTCATTATCGCTGCCTCTTTCCCCAGAACCATGAAGCATAACTAGTAATGGATATTTCTTTGCTGGTTCAAAATTATCTGGCAAGTGCACCTGGTATTGTAGGGTATCGGTTTTGCTGTTTTTGGTAATTACAAATTGCTTTTTAATTACAATATGCTGTGATTGGGCAATGCCCATAGTGCTAAATCCTATCCATACTAAGGCAAGTAATAGGAGTATTTTACCGTTATTCTGAGCTGAATGTTTCATTTGACTAAATCTGAAATTCATTAAATTGAACAGCTGAAATTAAAGGAATTATTTTCCTTAGCAAGCGTATAGATTTAGATATCCATAAAAAAATCCCACCTCATTGAAGCGGGATTGGCTTTAATAATGCGTATTGCTTATTCTTTCACTACCCCCATATTGGAGAACTTTTCAATACGCTTGGCAATTCTATCGTCAGGATCCTGAGATTTTAGTTCTTGGATAGTATCTGAAATTACTTTCTTTAACTTCTTTGCCATTCCTACC
>RGMU01000516.1 GCA_010021705.1 Chitinophagia bacterium
AACCAATACAAACAAAAAGAACTATATAAACACGCTTGTGAAACGTTTTTTGCCAATGGTTCTGTTGAAGAATTCAACAACGCTCTTACTGGTCCACAAGAAACACTCAAAGCTGCTGCCGCTGCATAATACAAAAGAAAGGCTCCAATGAACATGGGCTCAATTAGAAAGCTATCTCTTGTAGCTTTTTTACTAGCATCAACACTGTTAATACAAAACCCTGCCCACGGAGTTGGTCGAAACCATACGATAGACATTCTGCAAGCACTAGGGACATTATTACACATCCCCTATATTTATACACTCGATAGCACAGATCCAGTAAGTATTCGTATTGCCGGTATGTTGGCAGCGATACCTACAGATATCAAAGTTGGATGCAAAATTTTTGAAAAAACCAACAAGCGCTTTTTTCAAGTATTGCTTTGGGACGTCCCTAAATTTGGCGCCTACTCAAGCGCGGCTATCTATGACGCAATTAATGTCATCAATCCTAATCATATGGTACAAGAGCGCCAAAGCAAAGGCATGGCAGCGCTACGCAAAATGAAAATAGATCATTCTATTAACATAGGAATCGAAATGTTTTTGCGTATAATTGCTTGTATAGCACAATATAGAGCAAGTGACATGACAATAAAAACAGGCGGCAAAGACCTTTCTTTTGTTGCTACACTAACTACAGAACTTGCTGATGCTGTAGAACTTATACGATTGTTAAGTCGTTACAATACTTATTCTACGATGCCTGGCTGCGATATTTCATGGAACTTTGAAATCAAGCACATAGAAACAGCTGAAAACCAAGATGATAATGATGTAAATGAGTACTTTTCTGCCACCAATACCCATAATAGTCAACAGATTACCGCAAATACCGCCCTCTAAAAAATACTTAGGCCTACAATGATAAATAGCCGTGGCTGTAATAAAATTTTGATTGCTAATCGCTCTGAAATAGCCCTCAGAGTACAACAAACTTGCAAGGGCTTAGGCATCAAAACCGTAGCTATTTATTCGCCAGAAGACGCTAGTTCTTCCTACGTATAT
>RGMU01000517.1 GCA_010021705.1 Chitinophagia bacterium
ATAGTGGTGCATTTTCATTCAATTTCAAGAAACTTGCAGTTTTAGGTATTCTTCTAAATTAAGGGATTGTTCGTTCTTGAAATTGTGTAACAAAAGCCCACAAATTTCTTGGGTTTGATTAGGAAAATTTACAGAAATAGGATGCTCGTTTATTATCCAATCACGTATTTCAGGTACACTCTGCCTATTGAGGCTTACTATTACTTTAGCGCCTAATTGGGCAGCACCTGCTGCATTGCAATGTTGTTCGTATTGGTTTGCCATTGGGATAACCATTACTTTTTTGCCCAAGTACATAGCTTCTGCAGGGGCTTCGAAGCCAGCACCACACAAAATTCCAGCACAAGAAGCCAATGATTGCGTGAAAGCTTGGTTATTTACAGGTACAATGTTCACATTGCCAATAGAAATGGGCGCTTTATTATGTTTGCTGAAAACCTGCCAAGTTGCTTCCTTTATTTGGGATAAAACCGATAGTATAGTTTCGTCCGAATAGGCAGGTAAGTAAACGGTATAGTGCCCTTTGTTAGTAGGGTTTAAGCTTCTTATTTGTTGGCGAATTACAGGGGTAAAGACTTTGTTATTGTAGGCTTTGAAATGAAAGCCATAGGCAAATTGGGTAGGTGCATAGTTCCTAAGAATTAACTCACCCATAACATCGGAATGGTTGGGTAGGGGGGCGCTATCGCTTAATACAGCAGCTTGGTGTGATAACCCAATGCAAGGAATCCCTTTTTTCTGCGATGCCCAGGCACTTACGGGTTCAAAATCGTTAATTACCAGATCGTATTTATGAACAGGCAGTTCATTAATTTCTTTTAAAAACTTTAATGGCTTCGCCTTTTGAATGGTAGCCCCAATATCTACACCGCCTTTTTGCCCAAAAATAAAACCTAGTCCGGTAAGCTTGTATTTAACAGGGAAAGGTAAGGCAATATCAGATTGGATGCCGCTGATTAGTACATCTACTTCCGCATACTGCATAAGAGCAGGTACCACATCTAATGATCTTGTTACATGTCCGTTTCCAGTTCCTTGGATAGCATAAAG
>RGMU01000518.1 GCA_010021705.1 Chitinophagia bacterium
GCCATTGAACTTTTGCATAAGGCTTATCGAACAGTTTGGGCAGCATAGGCATTTCGTATTTAAGTTCGGCAATGTATCGTAGCGGCGGCATAAAGGGAATGTATTGCGTAGCAGCGGTTTTTTCGGCTCCTGTAAAGCTGTTATTGTCGCCATAAAGGAGGCTGATAGAATTGTCGAAATGGAGCTGTTGGGTAATATGAAAATCTATACTGGCTTCTGCCCCATATAGCAGCACACTGCCTTGCCTAAACTTATAGGTAGGATAGTTTTGCGAACCGCTTTGGCTTAAGGAATCGCTACCATTGGCTGCCGCCAAACGTTGGTTGTAGATATAATTATCAATACGATTGACAAATACACTTGCTGTTGCTTCCACTTTTTTTGACGAATAAGAAATTCCTACATCTATCTGATTGCTAAATTCGGGTTTGAAATTGCCATTGCCTATTTGAAAAAAACCTGTGCCGGGATGAACACCATTAGCAGAAATTTCGGAAATGTTGGGGGCTCGATAGCCTCTTGCTACGTTTAGTTTTACAGCCCATTGTTTGTTGAACACATAACTAACGCCCAGGCTGCCCGAAAAGCCATTGAAAACGGTGAAATAATTGCTAAATACCTGATTGGCTCCGATGGTATCATTGCCTGTAACGGCTTCATCGAAACTGCTAATAGCATTGGCTTTTGTATAAAGTTCTTTGTTGTTGAAACTTCGGCTATCCCATCGCAAACCTCCCGAAAAATTCCAGTTTTTTATTTCTTTTTTAAGCGTTACAAAACTTCCTATATCAAACTGCTGATACGAGGGGATTACAAACTCGGTTCCTTTGGTTACGTCATTAGTTTGATACATTCCATTTATGCCAACGGCTACCGACCATTTATGCAACTCAGGAAGAAAATATTTTATGTCGTAATTGAACGTATTCAATTGTAGAAATAAGCCTGGCACATCTTGATAGGGTTGTTCAGGATGGCTATACTCTCGGCGATTGCTTTGTTGAAAACCTAAGTTGGCATCTAATCGGCAATTGCTAAAAAAGAAACTGT
>RGMU01000519.1 GCA_010021705.1 Chitinophagia bacterium
CCACATCGGCCACCGATTGTTCCTTTAATCCTTCTAAGTTTCCCGTGGAATGAAAGGTTTGCTGCAAAGCTTGGTAATTGGTTTTTTGTGGCTCCGCTATCAATCCTAATAATATGCCAAGAGCCTGAAGCGATACAAAGTACCTACTTTCCCCAAAGCGCCACATATCCATAGTATCTAGTAAGTTAAGCTCCCAAGGCTTTTTGTGCAGGGTATTCAGGGCAAAAGGAATAAGCAAATTATTTATTACCAACCTTCTGGCTATAAATGGAAAATCAAAATCTTTTCCATTATGCCCTACTAAGGTTAGCTGTCGGTTATTGAACCTATTGGCTCTAAGTAATTCTAAAAACTGAGCAAGAAGTTCTTTCTCGTTAGCACCACTGAGTACAGTAGTACGCAATTGTAAACTTCCATCTTTTGCCTTAGGAAAATATCCCAAACCAATACAAACAATTTGGGCAAATTCTGCATATAAGGCAGCTTTTTCCTCAAAAATGGCAGCTGCATCTATTTCCCCACCCTTTGCTAAACGAGCAGCTTTCCGTTCCCACAAAAACTGCATTCCCTTGGGTAGATCAGTAATTGATTGCGTAGCCGATACCGTTTCTATATCTACAAACAATAGCGTGTGCAAGTGTTTGCGGTAATCAAAATCGAAGGAGTTTATTATAGCCATAGTAATCTTAATAATTGGAAACGCAGGTAATTTTGTTCCGAAATTAGGTGCAATTACTTTGGTTTTAGAGGGGTGGATATAATTTTCTGCAGTAGATTGCCTTATTAACTCTTACGGCTCGTTAATAGCTTATGCATTTAAAAAACAAACTGGTCACACGCTTTCAAAATTATTTAGTAAATCAGCCGCTTTTTCAGTCTTGGAATTTGGATGAGCGTGTTTTGGTAGCAGTTAGTGGCGGGGCCGATTCAATGTTACTACTGCACTTATTAAAGGAAAGCACCAATTGGAACCTAATTGCTTGCCATACAAACCATCAATTAAGAGGAGAAGAAAGCACTGCCGATGAGCAATTGGTAACCCAAGTATGC
>RGMU01000520.1 GCA_010021705.1 Chitinophagia bacterium
CGCAGAAACTAGACAAACTAGGAATGCGTGGCTCTAATACTTGCGAACTAGTTTTTGAAAATTGCGTAGTACCCAAAGAACAAATTTTAGGTACAATTAATGCTGGCGTTAAAGTACTAATGAGTGGATTGGACTATGAAAGAACTGTGCTTGCGGCTGGACCTATAGGGATTATGCAAGCATGCTTAGATGTTGTATTACCTTATGTTCATGAGCGTAAACAATTTAATCAAGCGATTGGAGAATTTCAATTTATTCAAGGCAAAATTGCAGACATGTATACTGATTTAAATGCTTCAAGGTCATATTTGTATGCGGTCGCCAAAGCTTGTGATGAAGGTTTTGTTAGCCGTAAAGATTCAGCTAGCGTTATTCTGTATACTGCTGAAAAAGCTACACAAATGGCACTACAAGCTATACAAACCCTAGGCGGGAATGGCTATGTAAATGAATACCCAACTGGACGCTTACTACGAGATGCCAAACTATATGAGATAGGTGCTGGCACCTCTGAAATAAGACGCATGTTAATTGGCAGAGAGTTGTTTAATGAAACTTCATCATAGCTTGGCTATATCAACTGTTTGCATGGTATGAGAAATTTGGAGATTTCCACGCATAACAGTTAAAGTAAATTCTTCGCCAACGCGCATCGAACTTAATTCGCTGTATAACCCATCATAATTTTCGATGGGTTTACCTTTAACAGCAACAATAATATCCCCTACATGCATAAGTCCAAGCTTATCCTTAACTGTAGGTCTAAGCTTGGCTTTAGCAGCTGGAGAGTTTGGTAATATATTGGCAATTAGGACACCTTTTTGTATACCTAAACGCTTGGCTGTTTTAGGATCAATTGGACTAACTCCAATACCTGGGAGTTCTACTTTACCAGTTTTAACTACTTGATTAACAATGTTTTGAACCTCATCCCCTGGTATTGCAAATCCAACGCCAGCAGAAGATCCTGTACGAGAAAAAATAGCTGTATTTATACCTATTAATTTTCCAGATGTATTTAGCAGCGGACCACCAGAATTACCTGGATT
>RGMU01000053.1 GCA_010021705.1 Chitinophagia bacterium
GCGAAGGGTATAAGTTTTTACACCACTATTTAAAATACTATCTTCAATAACCCTATTACTATCTATGATTTTCACGGAATTAAGTACATCTAATACCCCAAATCCATAGCAAAAGTCAGGTCCTTTGTTGCCTATGTCCATAGCTCCATTCAGCAAAATGGCTTTCAATACATCGGCACGCGGGGTGCGCCCTCCATTAAGTTGTTTATATCGCTGTGTAAGCAACGCAGCACCACCTGCCACGTGAGGCGAGGCTATGCTCGTGCCCGCAGCCCAATCGTATATATCTATGCCAAAGCAGGTATAGGCGCGCAACCCCACAGCTACCATATCAGGCTTTATTCTACCGTCTCTGCATGGTCCTCTACCCTCGTCTTCTGCCTGATATAAATAGTCGGTAATGCTGCCTACGGTCATATTATTTTTAGCCGGTTGATAACCTCCGCTAACAGTACCATACCCTTTAGGCATGGGCGAGCAGCTCATCCAGCCGTCATTACCGGAAGCAAACACGTGTAGCACATAAGGGTATTGTAGTGCTATTGAGTCTAAATAGCGGGAATAAACATCATAAGTGGCGGAGTAGGCACAGTTGCGCACCATAACCGCATAAGAGTTATTCGTAATGGTGGCATTATAGTCTGTATATGCATCGGGTGTGTGTGTTATCACTTGGTCAAACGAATAGTCTATCAGCTTACAAAGCGGTGCCATTCCTATTGCTACCGGGTCTAAAGTGCCCGCACCACCTACTAAGCCATTCACCAATGAGCCATGCTTTTGCACCTTTGCCGGGTGAAAACTAACCACCCTGTCTTTTGTATCTACGTGAAACGCACCCGAACCATTATCGCCTACTGCCACCGCAACGCTATCGCCCGATAAGCCATATCCCCCACGGGCTATGGGTAGGGTAGCAACGTTCACTTTAACAACCGGATTAGACTGTAAATCCAAAGCCACCCTTTCTCCGTCAGTGCTAATATATTCTACGCCATACCACGCTGCCAACTTTGTCATAGCTTCATAATCTGTTTCAATTTTATAGGTATTATAAGCCAATACATTGTTATTATCGATGCCAATATTTAGCGCATTGCAATAAGCAACTATCTGCTCTTTTGCCACAAACGGGTGGAACGATACGGCTATCTTTATCTTTTTTTCATGTGCCGTGAGGCTAAGCTGCGTATGCTCATCTATTTTCCATATAGGTTCAACATTAGTAACGCTATATATGTTGTTTATATCGCTATTTGCTAAATTGCGTTGCGGATATATAATTGCCGTATAGGCATTATCAGGTAAGTAATTTAACAGCTTTACTCCTTTTATTGCATAATTTTCCTTATCACCTAAAGTAATAGTTGAATTAAACTGTATAATAGCCTCCAATGTATCGCCCGTGCTTTTAGCCACGCTGCTAAAATAGGCTGCTGCATTTGGCGTAGTGGTAAGCGTTTGCGTTTTTAGCCTAAGCACCCTTGCATCCGCAGAACCACTGCCCCCGTATAGTATAAACAGCAAACAAGCGGTATATAATACAATCTTTTTGGCAATATGGCGAAGTATCATAGCAAACAGGATAAAAGGGTTAAATGTTCTTTAATCGCATAAAATCATCAATTTCGGTAATTATCTTTTTTATCACGCTACTGTGTTCATATTTGGCAATAATAAGCTCTCGTGCCCTATCGGCTATTTTTTGCGCTTCTTCCCTGTTCATCATTATCCACCTGATAGCGCGTACAAAGTCATCGGGCTTGCGGGCAGGAAGATAATGCTCATCGGCTTTAGCCTCAATGCCTAAAATGCCCTCCGGCGTAGAAACCACTATTTTGCCCGATGCCATAGCCTCCAATATTTTTACGCGTATGCCTCCGGCAGCTGTAATGGGCACTATCAATATTTTTTTATCGGCTATAAATTTACCGGCTTCTTCTACTTCGCTTATGCAAAAAATACCCGGTTCTTTTATTTCTTTAAACTCTTCAGGCATATTCCTGCCCGCAAAGTAAAACTCAAATTTGGGCACTATTTTGTGTAGCTTAGGCCACACTTCGGCAATAAACCACTTTATGCCCTCTCGGTTAGGATTCCAATCCATAGCCCCCAAATGGTAGCCCACCCACCGCTCATTGGCAGGGTCAGGCGGCGGAAAATTGCGAATGTCTATGCTGTAGGGCGCAATAATCATGTCGGTTAGCTTCTCTAACCGGTTAATGTGGTAAGAATCATTTTCAGTAATGGGCAGTAGCAAATCATACTGCTTCCAAGCCTCGCGTTCAAAGTGTTTCAACCTTTTGGCTAATTCTTTTAAGTACTTACGTTTAAAAAAATTAGCAGACCGAGATGCTAATGCAAACCATATTTGGTACTCAACATTATGCACCCTTAATATGCAAACAGCGGTAGTGGCAGACCTTACCGCTTGCAGATAAGAAGACAAATAAACGCTCTCCATTTGCACCACATCGGGCTTAAATGTGGCTATAACTTCTAATAGTTTCTCTTCAAAATGTGGCTGGTAAAACCTTTCCTTATGCTCCGGTTCGGTGCTGAATAAAAAGTTTTTTACCAGCTTCATATTGGTAAGCCGATTGTCCACATAAACCCACTCAAAAGCATATATATTGTTAAATATGCCCGTTAGTACGTTATCCGCCACCTGATGCCTGCTTGTATTCATAGACAATAGGTAAACTTGCCACCCGGCTTTGTGGTAGCCTTCTACCATAGCAAACATTGCCATATTACCGCCATCGGTTAATGGATAGGGAACTCTATTAGATACTATCAGTATCTTTCTGCGCTCATTAATCATTTAATGCGAAAATAGTTTTAGTTTTTTACATTTACACGGAGATATGTTCACAAAGAAAGTTATTTTTTTAGGGTCTAAGCCAATAGGGTTTAATTGCCTGCTGCATTTACTGCAAAATGCAAATGTATTAAACGTTGATGTAATTGGTATTTTAACGCAACAAAGACTTGAATTTGGTGCAGATTCTAACCTTGCAATGTTAGCAGAAGAGCATAAAGTTCCGTTAATATTAAGTTTAGATGATTTACCGGAGTGCGATATATTGTATTCCGTACAGTATCACCAAATATTAAAGCCCCACCACATAGCCAAAGCCAAGCAAATAGCCGTTAATCTGCACACCGCACCACTACCGGAATACCGCGGTAGCAACCAATTTAGCATGGCTATTATTGAAGATAAAAAAGAATTTGGCACCACCATTCATGCCATTGACCAATATATTGACCATGGAGACATCCTATTTCAAAAGCGGTTCAAAATACCGGATAATTGCTGGGTAAGCGAATTATATGATCTCACGTATAACGCATCTTTACTGCTATTCAAACAAACGCTTCAACATATAGTTAACGCTAACTATCAGCCCGTTTCTCAATCGCTGTTAGAAGCAAAATATGGCAGTAGCCTGCATTACAGAAAAGAAATAAAAGACCTTAAACAAATAGACCTCAGCTGGGATAAGGACAAAATAGAGCGGCACATCAGGGCTACCTCCATGCCCGGCTTTGAAGCCCCTTATTGCATGATAGACGGTAAAAAAGTGTTTTACACCGTAGTAGGGTAGGAATGTATGCCATAATAATGAAATAGCCTACTTTTTTTATGCAGAGTGTGAATAAAAAAACGGAGATGCTATTTTTTTACTACCTAATTTCACTGCCAAATGATGGCAAATGAAAGTATTGATAATTATGGGTTCAGAGACAGACGAATCAGTAATGGAAGTTTGTAAAGACTGGTTGCTGTGGTTTGGCATAGACAGTGATATGGTGGTAGCATCTGCACATAGAAATCCCGATATGGTGCGCGAAATAGTAACCCAAGCCAATATGAAAGGCTACAGTGCCATTGTGGTAGCAGCAGGAATGGCAGCCGCTTTACCCGCTGTTTGTGCCGCTTATACCACACTTCCCGTATTTGCCGTTCCCTTAGAAGGAGGGTTAACCGGTGGTACAGACCCCCTAAATAGCGTTGTGCAAACCCAAATAGGGCAACCCGTAGGCACACTTGCAGCCGGCAAGCACGGTGCCAAAAATGCAGCAATACTTTGTGCTCGGGTATTTGCTTTAAAAGACGCTAAAATAGCCCAAAAATTAACCTCCTTTGAAACACCTAACCACCGTATTTAACCACCTTTTACATAACAAAATATGACAGAAGCTATCATAAACATAGAACACATCAACCCAATAGAGTTTTTTGGTATTAATAATGTTAAATTTGACATTCTTAAAAAGAAATTCCCATTGTTGAAGTTGCTCTCGCGCGGCTCACAAATCAAAATATCCGGCGCGCCGGATGAAGTGCAGCAGGCGCAACAGAAAATTAGCCAAGTGATTAGCTTCTTAGAACGGCACGGGCATGTGTCCGACTCTTACTTTTCACGCATAGTGGGCACCGAAGAAGACCCTATAACCGAAGACCCTATAGCCCAAGATGTGCTTGTTTTTGGACCGAACGGTAAAATAGTAAGAGCAAAAACAGCCAACCAAAGGGCAATGGCTGAAGCCTGTGAAAAAAATGACATACTATTTGCCATTGGTCCTGCAGGTACGGGTAAAACATATACCGCAGTAGCCTTAGCCGTTAGAGCATTAAAAAACAAAGTAGTCAAAAAAATAATACTCACCCGCCCGGCCGTAGAAGCAGGCGAAAGTTTAGGCTTTTTACCCGGTGACCTAAAAGAAAAGATAGACCCCTACCTTCGCCCACTTTACGATGCACTTGATGATATGATACCCTCCGATAGGCTACAAGCCTATACGGCTAACCGCACCATTGAAATAGCACCATTAGCCTACATGCGCGGGCGAACATTAGACAACGCCTTTATTATATTAGACGAAGCACAAAACACCACCGACCTACAGCTAAAAATGTTCCTTACCCGCATAGGACCATCTGCAAAAGCGGTGATTACCGGAGACCTTACCCAAGTGGACTTGCCCAAACACCAACAATCCGGGCTATTAAAAGCATCGCGCATACTATCTAAAATAGACGGCATTGCCTATATAGAACTTGACGAATCAGATGTGGTGCGCCACCGCCTTGTGAAGTCTATTTTAAGGGCTTATGACAAAGACGATGCCCAAAGGCAAACCTTGTTTGACAAACCCAAACACCATGATAAAGACAACGGTAAATCACCCCAAAACAATATGCACAATCATACCGATACCCTCAACTCAACTGAAGAAAACCACTAAAATGCACCACACTGCCACTTATCAACACCACTTTTAAGGAATTATAAGTAAATGGCTTTGCATTACACAAAGTTTACTTTACCTTTACGCAATATTATCAAGTACTATTACATTTCAACAACTTATTAGGATGTCGCTACATAAAAAGCCTGTTATTTGTTTATTTGCTATCTTATGCCTCTTAGGCGTTTCCATCCCAAGCTTTGCACAACAAGGTAAAAGCGAAGTTTCATTAGGATATGGCTTATACAGCTTTTATACCTTTCACAACGAAAAGCCATACAACACATCTTCCGGTACCGGCATTTTAACCTACAAATACTATTGGTCTAAAAAATTGACCTTAGGCATGAGTATTGGCTATGAAAATTTAAGCAACAAAGGTAGCTATTTAAGTTTTACGCCTGAATTTACCTACAACTATTTTGATAACCCCCACCACAGAATAAGAGTACGCATGTATTCAGGCGCATCTATCGGCTTAACCGTGTTTGACGATTTTTACCGCTACAACGACATCTACTCACAACACCATGACGAAACCGGTCCTCAATTCACCGGCAACGTTACTCCCTTTGGTATCCGTATTGGAAGAAAATTAGCATGGTATATGGAGCTTGGCTTTGGCTACAAAGGCTTAATAAGCTCAGGCATTTCTTACCGCTTTAAGACAGAAAGAAAGCCCCACACCGATAACTAAACGATTATAAAAATAGCACACCACTATTCTTTAATCAGCCTGTCAATAAGGCGGGCTAACTCATAGTCTTTTGCCGTAACCGTATTACCAGCATCATGTGTGTTTAGCCAAAATTCCACCGTATTCCACGTATTTTTCCATGTAGGATGATCGTCTTTACGCTCAGCTATCATGGCTACTTGCGTCATAAAAGCAAAGGCTTCCGAAAAATTGGCAAAAGTATATTGTTTGTAAAGGCTGTTGCTTTCCTCTATCCATACGTGCTTGTTCATTAAAGCTAAGTTTTGCACACAAAGCTATACAATATTTGGATTATTGCTAACTTTACGCACAAACATGCACCTATTTCGCTATCAACCATGCGCATTTACCTTATTATTCTGCTTTCCCTATTCACCCTAAGCGGATACAGCCAACAAACTAATCTCAATAAATTAGCAGGCTTTGGCATAGAGACCGACTACTTTGCCGGCAGGGTAGTGAAGCATACACCAAAATTTTACCTCCCCGTGCCTAATAGATCAATGGGTGGTGAGGTGCACTTTAATTTCCAAACTTGGGGGCGCAAATATTGGCACGAGCATTGGTGGTATCCTATGGTGGGGCTTGGAATCGCCTATACCCATTACGGCATAGACTCTGCTTATGGCAACTGTATCGGAATTTATCCACACATTACTATCCACATTATTAAGCGCAAACACTTTGAATGGAATATGCGCGTGGGTGATGGCATAGGATATGTAACCAAGCGATATGGGCGCATTCCTATTTCTGATACCCTAAACAGTGCCATTGGCAGCTATATAAACGACTACTTTTCGTTTGCCACCATGATTCGTTTTCCTATCAACTGCCATTGGGATGTGCACGCAGGCATTCATTTTAACCACATATCCGATGCGTCCTACCACCAGCCTAATTTGGGCATCAATGTGCTAAGCGGGCAATTAGGCATTCGCTATTTCCCCGTTACCAAATATCCAACCCTCACTACTGTTAACCACAGAGACCTCCCCAATAGATGGACTATACAAGCCAAAGGTTCTATATCTTTTAACCAAATTTTAGCTCCACAATCACCATTATATCCCGTATATCTGGCTTCAACGAGCCTAAACCGCAGGTGGCGAGGCAAGTGCAAAACCTTTGCCGGCATAGACTATTCCTACCATACCGGTATATACGCTTTTCAGCGCAACAATGAAGTGAATGTGGGCAATGAGGCTGCTAATTCCTATAAACTAAGCATAATGGCAGGCAACGAATTTTTAATGGGCAGATTAGGGGCGTGGTTTTCCATAGGCTATTACTTGGTTCAATCGCATATTAAGCAAGATATTTATTATCAAAAATTAGGCATAAACTACTATCTGTTACAGCAAGAAAATAAACCTATCAAAGAGCTATTTTTATTTGCCAACCTTAAAACCCATAAAACCGTTGCCGAACTTCCCGAATTTGGATTGGGTATGAGTTTTTAACTGTTATATTTGTAAAACATGTCTAAACTATTATTGCCCAAAGCCATAGACCAATACGCAAGGCAACACACATCACCCGAAAATAGCGTATTGGCAGCCTTAAACCGTGCCACGCACCTACAAACCGACAAACCGGTTATGCTATCAGGACACTTACAGGGGGCATTTTTGCAAATGTGGAGCCATGCCCAAAAGCCTATGACTGTGTTAGAATTAGGCACGTTTACCGGCTATTCCGCTATATGCTTGGCACAAGGCATTCCAGACGGTGGCGTGCTACACACCATAGATAACAACGAAGAGCTTTATGATATGGTGCAAGAGTACACTGCCCAAGCAACCCTGCAAAATGTTATAAAAACACATATCGGCAATGTGGTGGATATACTACCCACAATACCTGGCAACTTTGACCTCGTGTTTATAGATGCTGATAAGGTAAACTATGCGCTGTACTACGATATGTTAATAGACAGAATAAACATAGGAGGCTACCTTATTGCAGACAATGTGCTCTATGAAGGCGATGTTACCCTTCCCGAAGCAGAACAAGGCAAAAATGCCAAAGCCATGCACCAATTCAACCAAAAAATAACAGCTGACCCACGCGTACAAAACCTCCTCCTCCCCCTAAGAGATGGGCTAATGATAATGCGTAAAATAGGGTAGGGTGTATGCCCCTTAATTAAACACTCTACAAAAAAACCACCCCAAAGATACCTTTAGGGTGGTTTTTTATTAGTTGTTAAATTATTGTAGCCTAAACCACAATTAACCTTTACCTCCTTTTAGCTTTGCTACCACCTCATCGGCAATATTGCGAGGCGCAGCTGAATAGTGGCTAAATTCCATTACAGATGTAGCCCTGCCTGATGACAAAGAGCGCAGTTGCGTTACATAGCCAAACATTTCGCTTAGTGGCACTTTTGCCTTTATCACTTGTAGGTTGTTACGGCTGTCTGTACCCTCCGGTAAAGCGCGGCGGCGGTTAAGGTCGCCCATCACATCACCCATATATTGGTCTGGTGTGGTAACTTCCACTTTCATAATAGGCTCTAATAGTACAGTTTTTGCCTTTTTACCCGCCTCGCGGAAGCCTGATTTGGCACAAAGTTCAAAAGACATAGAGTCAGAGTCCACTTGGTGGAACGAACCGTCAAATATACGCACACGCATACTTTCTACCGGATAGCCCGCAAGCGGTCCATTGTTCATAGAAGACTCAAATCCTTTTTGAATAGCCGGTATAAATTCACGTGGAATAGAACCTCCAAAAATATCGTTAATAAATTGGAAACGTCCTTTACCTTCTTTCAAAAACTCTTCATCGGCAGGTCCTATTTCAAACTGAATGTCGGCAAATTTACCCCTACCACCCGTTTGTTTTTTATAGATTTCGCGGTGCTCAATTTGTAGTGTAAACGCTTCTTTATAAGCCACCATTGGTGCACCTTGATTAATTTCTACCTTAAACTCTCGCCTCATCCTATCCA
>RGMU01000521.1 GCA_010021705.1 Chitinophagia bacterium
ATCTCTCCAGCCTTGCCATACCAGATACAAAAGCGCCAAAGCAGAAAAGAAAAATTACTGTTAGAATTTTCAAAGATAGCTGGAATTTGCTGACTTACGTTTATGCTAGCCCTCAAATTTTTAGGGCGATATGCGGCGTATCATGGTTCTGGTTACTGGGGGCGGTTTTTCTTTCACAAATGCCCGTACTGGTAAAGCAATCACTTAATGGTGATGAAGGCGTAACCACCCTTTTGCTTAGCCTTTTTACTATCGGTATAGCGATAGGCTCAGTGCTTTGTAATTCAATAATGAAGGGGCAGATAAACACTACGGTGTCACGGTACGGCACAACTATGATAATTCTTCTAACAGTGGCGCTTTCGGCCTATCTTAAATGGTATCCCAATGGATTACCAGAAACCGCTTTTTCTTTAACAACCTTTGTAACAGACTTTAGAAATATACCGGTTGCCATGCTTGGTTTTGCCATAGCAGTTGCCGGAGGTCTGCACATTGTGCCGCTATATTCTTTCATTCAGAAAAATGCAGATGGAGAATACCGCGCACGGGTAGTTGCAGCGAATAATATTATGAACTCCCTGTTTATTGTAGCATCATCCGTTCTGACTATTCTTGTGGCCAGCGCTGGAGGCGATGTTATTGCTATTTTCTTTCTAACCGCATTATCAGGAATTCCGGTTTTATATTATGGTAACAAAAAACACTCCGCATAACAGCATCTTGAAATCCCTTGCCAGAAAAGCCATGACTGGGCTTTTGCGTAAGCTTTATCGCGTGGAAATAAAAGGCATTGAGAATTTACCTTCTTCTCCTGATGAAAAACTGCTGGTTATATGCAATCATCAGTCCTTCCTTGATGCGGCAATACTTAGCCTGTTCATGCCTATACCGCTTACATTTGCGGTAAATAAATTTGTGGCAGAGCGTAAGCTTATAAAATTTTTTCTAAGTTTTTCTAAAGTTGTTCCGGTGGATACCTCTACTCCACTAGCAATGAAGGAGCTGGTGGACTGCGTAAAAGCCGGTGAGAATGTTATGATATTCCC
>RGMU01000522.1 GCA_010021705.1 Chitinophagia bacterium
GGCTGATAAAGCTCATCCATCACTTTTTTAGCCTTCTCGCTTGAAGTACCTATTACCACTCTGTCGGGCTTCAAAAAGTCTTCTACTGCTACACCTTCCCTCAAAAATTCAGGGTTAGACACTACGTCAAACAATGATGTATCCAATCGTGCAGCCAACACATTATGTACCTTTTCTGCCGTACCCACCGGCACGGTGCTTTTATTCACAATAACCGTATATTTAGTAATCAAACCGCTAAGGTCAGATGCCACTTGAAGCACATACTGCAAATCTGCCGAACCATCTTTGCCCGGTGGGGTAGGTAGGGCTAAAAAGATAATTTTAGCTTCTTTAATACCCTCTGCTAAGTTGGTTGTAAAATGGAGACGATGCTCCTTAATATTCCTTTCTAACAATACATCTAAACCGGGTTCATAAATAGGTGTTTTACCTTCTTTTAACTTCTGAACCTTATTAGCATCAATGTCTATACATGTTACATTGTTGCCGGTTTCTGCAAAACAGGTGCCGGTTACCAATCCTACGTACCCGGTGCCGATGATGGCTATTTCCATAAATACTATTTTTGGGCGCAAAAGTATATTATATTTACCGTATTTTATAGAACACAGCCTTCAATGAACATTATATTATTGCATGGTGCATTAGGCACATCACACCAACTATTATCTATCACAGCACATTTATCAGCCTATCATAAAACTTTTTCTTTCAATTTTATACAACATGGAGGCACACCCTCCGGTGAACTCCATTTTTCAATACAAGGCTTTGCAGACCAGTTGCTATCCTTTATGGACAACAATAACCTTGCCAATGCAGCCTTATTCGGCTATAGCCTTGGCGGATATGTAGCCTTATATACAGCAATTCACCAGCCCGATAGGATAACAAAAATAGCAACCTTAGCCACAAAAATTGACTGGAATGCCGCATTTGCCCAAAAA
The DNA here is from genome assembly GCA_010021705.1 of Chitinophagia bacterium. Taxonomy (GTDB): domain Bacteria; phylum Bacteroidota; class Bacteroidia; order Chitinophagales; family Chitinophagaceae; genus RGMU01. Next base: position 951 of record RGMU01000522.1, read on the forward strand.
ATGGTTGCCGACTTAGACCCAGAGCTGATTTTAGAGCGATATCCCCCCTTTGCCGAAAAACTAATCAAGCTACATTCAGAGGAAAAATGGAAAACACTG
>RGMU01000523.1 GCA_010021705.1 Chitinophagia bacterium
GCAGCAGGGCATGAACGATTATGGTCCATGTCAGTGCACGGGGATTGATACTTTGCTGATTGGGCTGAGCCAATACCATAGACAAACTTTGACTAAAAGTATGAAAAACGTGTGGGAAATGGATAAATTGCCTTTGACGTGGGCTGGAAGGCAACTTTTTTAACAAAACATTCCTACATTAAAAATTTTCGACCAGATAGTGGTCCCCGATTCTTTTTACTACCAGGAAAAAATTAAAGCCTACTCTTATACCAAAATTAGATCGCTGGGTTCGGCTTGTGATAAGACCTCCATCCTGTCTGACCTCCTTCATAATGCGTGTCTTATAAAAAGGGCCGATGTTCATATCAATGGCGCCAGACAGTACCCCAAATAATGCTCCGAGTGAATACTGCCATTCATCATAAGCTATTTGTTTGGTTACATACCCTGGCTGATAATGCACGTCAGACTTGCCATATCTGCCGAAAAGCCCTATATACGGCAGGCAGTCTCCCTTAAACAATTTAGAAATTGGTTTGAACAGAACAGCTCTATCACAGATGTGGAGATATCGTTTATAGTTCAGAAACAATCCTCTTACAACCGTAAATTGGCGCGGACCAAAATAATAGCCTCTTGCCGAGTCATATTCTTCGTTAGTAAAACTATAGTCGTTGTAAGCCGCATCAATACCTATAGCGTGTACTTTTTTAAAACCATATTCAACGCCGAGGGAATAGTTTATTCCTGATGCTGCCATAACGGTCCAAGGAAATACCTTACCCTTTAGCGACCAGGTATTGTGATCGGTGGTATCGTTTGTACTCTTACCATTTGAGATGATGGTAATAGCAAGCGCCAATATCACGATAATAAGATGCTTCATAGGGTGTGTTTACATTGTTGTGAACAAATTTTGTGCCTGATTTTAGCTAAGAACTAACTTAAAACGAAAATGCCTCAGAACTTTCACTGTGAGGTATTTTAAATAAATATGGCAACTACCTACTCTCCCGTCCCGACCTTTGGTTGGGATTGTGCAGTACCATCGGCCATGGCGGACAATC
>RGMU01000524.1 GCA_010021705.1 Chitinophagia bacterium
TTTAGCAATCTATTATTTCTCCATTACCCACTTTATAACTAACTTTCCCAATTTTTCGTATTCATACTGTCTGCTTGAAAAAAATTGTCATCATACCAACCTATAACGAAAAGGAAAACATTGAGAAAATCATTCGCAAAGTGCTTTCCCTGAAAGCCAACTACCACGTTGTGGTGGTGGATGACGGGTCTCCCGATGGCACGGCAGACATTGTTAAGCGTTTGCAAGCCGAATTTCCCGAAGAAGTATTTTTAATACAGCGCACCGGAAAGTCCGGCTTAGGCACTGCCTACATTGCAGGCTTTAAGTGGGGATTAGCTGCCGGCTACCACTTTCTGTTTGAAATGGATGCCGACTTTTCCCACAACCCTAACGACTTAGAAAGGCTATACGAATCTGTACTAAAAGGTGCAGACATGTCCATAGGTAGCCGCTACACCAAAGGAGGCAAAGTAGTCAACTGGCCCTTAGACCGCATTTTTATCTCAATGGGTGGTGCATTTTACACCCGCCTTATTACATGGATGCCCGTTAAAGACCCCACAGCAGGCTTTGTGTGCTACCACAGAAAGGTATTAGAAACCATGCCCTTAGACGAAATACACTTTATAGGCTATGCGTTTCAAATAGAAATGAAATACCGCGCTTGGAAATTAGGCTTCCGTCTGAGCGAAGTACCCATTACATTCATAGACCGAGTAGAAGGCGTATCCAAAATGAGCACCAACATCATTAAAGAAGCCATTTCCGGTGTGTGGAAAATGAGAACATTTTATCCAAAGTAGGCACAGTATTGTTCTTTTTGTAGTAAAAGGAAATATCTACCATAAGCCCAAAAACCGCCTATCATAGATTTTTTAGCTAACTTTGCGCTATGGCAGCTATCAACTCAAGAATACGGTATGACTTGGCAATGAAACGCCTCCTTGGGGATAAGGAGAATTATGGCATTTTGAGTGGTTTTTTGTCGGCACTGTTAAAGAAAAATATAATAATTACCGGCATCTTAGAAAGCGAAACCAACCAAC
>RGMU01000525.1 GCA_010021705.1 Chitinophagia bacterium
CTAGAAATATACAAACAAAAACTCGAAAAAACTCTATTGCAATTGGATGGATCTGACGCGCTTACTGAAAAAGGCCAGGATTTTATAACTTATTTAAAAGCGTTTTATACCAAACTGAATAAGGTTGATAAAGCCACCATTTGATTGGGATTTTGCCGTAATATTTATTTACGACTTGCATAGCTTCTTTATAATGCAATGCGCGCTTAGTATTAGTTTTAGTTGCGTTATGTTCGCGGTTTACGGCAAGAATTTCATCGACCATAACTAAGTCGCCAAAATTTTTATATAAACGCCACCATAAGTCATAATCCATAGCCATATGTAAGTCAGGATTTACGCCCTTGATACTTTCCCATGCGCTACGTCTGATTAATGTTGCTGGCTGCGAAATAATACAACGTTTGGCCAAGCGCTTTTCGTTAAATGGCTCAACCCATACTTCAGTACATTTCCCATTTTTTTCTTGAATATTCCATGCTCTGCCATACGCAGCAGGACTATTAGGATTTGCTCGCAAAGCTTCTAATAATAATCTAAAACAACCTGGTAATAACCAATCATCGCTATTTAACCAACAAACAAATGGAGCACTGCCGCGAGCGATAGCTTCATTGATTGCCGCAGCCTGGCCGTCATCGCGATGACTTCTAAGGCCTGCGAGTTTTGGCTGCCATTTTTCTAAAACAGAAAGTGTATTATCGGTTGAGCCACCATCGACTACAAAAATCTCAAGATTAACCTCTTGATTATCTAGTGACGCCAATGCTTGCTCAATAAATTTACCCTGATTAAATGATGGCAGTGCTACGGTAATTTGTGGTTTATCCATCATACTACGGCATTTTCCTGGGTTTTCTTATTATGCTTACTATTTGCATCTAAGAAATCAGCGTAAGATTTTGCTATGCCATCTCGTAAGCTAGTTGTTGCGGACCATCCCAATCCTTTCATTTTGTCAACATTTAAAAGTTTGCGTGGAGTGCCATCAGGCTTTGATGAATCAAAAATAATTTCGCC
>RGMU01000526.1 GCA_010021705.1 Chitinophagia bacterium
TGGAAGGCGACCAAGGGCAAACATTACCGTAAACATATCTGTAGGAATACCTAAGGCACGGTATATAATTCCGCTGTAGAAATCTACGTTCGGGTACAACTTACGGCTAATGAAATATTCATCGCTCAATGCCGCTTCTTCCAGTTCCTTCGCAATTCTTAATACTGGATCGTTAATGCCTAAGTTAGCTAAAACGGTATCGCAAGTGTTCTTGATAATTTTAGCCCTTGGATCGAAGTTTTTGTAAACTCTATGTCCAAAACCCATCAAGCGGAAAGGATCGTTTTTGTCTTTTGCCTTTTCAATCCATTTTTGCGTGTTGCCACCATCGGCCTTTATGGCTTCAAGCATTTCAATCACCTCTTGGTTAGCACCACCATGCAATGGTCCCCATAAGGCATTGATACCAGCAGAAACAGATGAATACAAACTCGCTTTAGAAGAACCTACCATACGAACCGTTGAAGCAGAACAGTTCTGCTCATGATCGGCATGAAGGATAAGTAAAATATTTAATGCCCTAACAATTTCAGGGTTTATTGCATATTCTTCTGTAGGCAAAGCAAACATCATTTGCAGGAAGTTGCTGCAATAATCTAGTTTATTTTGCGGGTAATTTACAGGATGCCCAATTGAATGCTTGTATGCCCAAGCTACGAAAGTTGGCATTTTAGCCAATAAACGTAGAATGGTAAGTTCAATCATTTCAGGGTTTCTATTAGAAATACTTTCAGGATAGAAAGCCGTTAATGAGCAAACCAGCGACGCCATAACCCCCATAGGGTGGGCACTTGCTGGGAAGCCATCTAATATTTTACGAAAATCTTCGTGAACTAAAGTATGGTTACGTAGCACTCCTTCAAAAGTAGCAAATTGTTCTGCCGAAGGTAATTCGCCATAAATAAGCAAATAGGCAACTTCTAAGAAATTGCTTTTGGCAGCTAATTCTTCAATTGGATAACCTCTGTAATGCAAGATACCATTTTCGCCATCCAAGAAGGTAATAGCACTACTGGTTGC
>RGMU01000527.1 GCA_010021705.1 Chitinophagia bacterium
CCATTAGCCAAGAACATGATATGCCAAAGTCAGTTTGGAAATATATCAAAGAAAATGGTTTTTTTGGTTTGGTAATCCCTAAAGAATATAATGGTAGAGGTTTTTCTGCTTTAGCGCACTCCGAGATTGTAATGAAAATCGCAAGCAGGTCTTGTACTGCTGCCGTGAGTGTTATGGTGCCTAATTCATTGGGGCCTGCGGAATTGCTATTACATTATGGTACAGACGAGCAAAAAAAACATTATTTACCACGGTTGGCCTCAGGTGAAGATGTACCATGTTTTGCCTTAACTGAGCCAGAAGCAGGTAGTGATGCTACTTCTGTAGGTTCAAATGCGCTTGTTGTTAGTAGAACCATTAAAGGCGAACAGATTATTGGTTTGAATATAAGCTTAGATAAAAGATGGATTACCCTCGCTCCAGTTGCAACTTTATTAGGTGTGGCCGTTGATTTACGCGATCCGGATAAATTGCTTGCAGGTGTTGGCCAAGAGGGTATTACTTGTGTGCTTATTCCTCGTGATACCAAAAACTTAATTATAGGAAATCGCCATTTACCAGCGCATACCGCTTTAATGAATGGAACTATTCGAGGTGATGATATATTTGTTCCAATTAGTAATATTATTGGTGGCCAAAAAAATGCAGGGCGTGGTTGGGAGATGTTGGTTGAGTGTTTATCTATTGGGCGTTCAATTTCATTGCCAGCTTTAAGTGCCGCAGTGTCAAATGTTTCTTACATAACAGCTGGAGCATTTGCTTGTATTAGACAACAGTTTAAAACTGACATTGGTCAATTCGAAGGAATTAAAGAGAAACTTGCTGAAATTGCAGGGTTAACTTATCTTGTTAATACTACAAGACTTTTGACTGTGGCTGCAGTTGATGCTCACAAAAAGCCATCGGTTGCATCAGCCATTACAAAATATTTTTGTACAGAGACTGCAAGACATAATATCAATAATGCTATGGATATTCATGGAGGACGTGGGGTTGTACTTGGGCCACGTAATTATTTGA
>RGMU01000528.1 GCA_010021705.1 Chitinophagia bacterium
GCCGTCAGCAAGCACAGCTTCAGGATAATGTTTTAACGCACTTAGAGCCTCTTCAACAGCCATACCGCCGTGTTCATGCACTAAGCCAAAAGTTTCAACAACATCTCTTTCAATAACTGCACCAAAGTTACCCAAAAAGTTTTTGTTCAACTTTTTATTTAGGTCAAGATTTTTCGGCAAATCCTTAAAAACATTAGACAAACCTTTAGATGTATCAATAATTTTACAACTATTTTTAGACAGCACATTAAAAGCCTCTGGTGCATAAATTGCAAGCAACGCCTCAGAAAGCCCTCTGCCAACAATATAAGATTGCTCTTCTAGTGGGGCATTTATAAAATCTTTAGTAAACTGCTGAATATCTTTTGCATGAACAATATTTAAAATTTCTTTTATATTTTGCTGCTCTTTTTCACTTGTTATATGTCCAACACTATCTGGACTGCCCGTTTCTTCAAGAAGAACTAATAATCTATATAATTTAAGTGACGCATGAGATAATGTCCTTGAAAGCCGTTTTGCTGCCTCGGCCATTTTTTGGCCATCTTCATATAAAAGCTTTCCTCCTTCCATCGGATTGTATTGCGCATAACCCAAATGCGCAGCTACAGTTCCCGTCTCTTTGAGTAAATGTGCTGTTGATTTTGCTACGCTAGATGCTGTTGCCAGTGTTCCTTTAGCAATGCCCTTTAGCACCAAACCACCATTTTTCGCCATAGCTTTTAGATAATTGTCTGCTGCCAATAGTGTATCAACCATGTCAGATGCTACATCGACATGCCCACTTTTATTAAGATTCACCGCAATATTTGTTACATCTATTGTAGAACTGATAAATAGCGGCATGCTTGCCGAGTTAAAAAGCTCAGCTCGTGTTGACAATACACCCTCAAAAGCATCCAAAATCTCCTGGTGCAATTCTTGCTGCAAGTGCGTGCCAACACATTCCGATAGCATCGTCAATTTATATTGGTCCGGCCGAACCACAAGGTTATTTGTATTTTTACCTAAATTATAATG
>RGMU01000529.1 GCA_010021705.1 Chitinophagia bacterium
TTTGTTAGAAGCCGAGGCTATTCAAATAATACGTAAGGCTATCCAGAACTTTAACCACCTCGCTTTGCTTTTTAGTGGAGGAAAAGATAGCTTAGTAATGCTACACCTGGCCAAGCTGGCTTGCTGGCCAAACCCTATTCCTTTTCCTTTATTGCATATAGATACTGGGCACAACTTTCCTGAAACACAGGATTTTATAGCAAAGGTTTTGCAACAATACGAAGTTAAAATGGTAACGGGTTTTGTAGAAGAAACTATTGCCAGTGGAAAAGCAGAAGACCAAACAGGTTTAGGCGCTACCAGAAATGCCCTTCAAAGTATTACGCTAATGGATACGATTAAAGCGCACCAATTCGATTGTATTTTCGGGGGAGGAAGGCGCGATGAAGAAAAAGCACGTGCTAAAGAGCGCATATTTTCTGTAAGAAATGAAGCAGGTAAATGGGAAGCCGAAAACCAGCAACCAGAACTTTGGAACCATTACGAACTATCGCTTGAAAAAGGAAGCCATTTTAGGTGTTTCCCCATTAGCAATTGGACAGAGCTTGATGTATGGGAGTATATAGCTTTAGAAAATTTAGACCTGCCCTCGCTGTATTTTAGCCACAACAGAGAACTCATTGAACACAAAGGAATGTGGTTAGCCAATCATCCTTATACCAATCCTGAAAACACTTTGCCCATTTTTACTGCCCAAGTGCGCTTCAGAACTTTGGGCGATATTTCGGTAAGTGGGGCAATAGCCTCTTCTGCAGCTACAGTGGAAGATATTATTGCCGAACTGCAAACTTTAAGAATGAGCGAACGTGGCGGCCGTGCAGACGATAAGAAAACTGAAGCAGCTATGGAAAAACGCAAAAAACAAGGATACTTTTAATACAATGATTATTCAGAAAAGTTTCCGTTTTGCTACAGCAGGTAGTGTAGATGATGGTAAAAGCACACTCATAGGTCGGTTATTATACGATTTAGACCAGCTAAAAACCGACCAAATAGAGGCTTTGCATAAAGATGGTGAAT
>RGMU01000530.1 GCA_010021705.1 Chitinophagia bacterium
GGCAGGAGGACGAGCAGCAGCAGCGGCTCAGGGCCTTCGAGGGCTGGTGCCTGAACGAGGACCTGCTGGCGGAGACCGATCCGCGGGCGATCGTGCTGCATTGCCTGCCAGCCCACCGGGGTGAGGAGATCAGCGCCGGCGCCATCGAAGGGGCCTCCAGCCGGGTGTTCGACCAGGCTGAAAATCGCCTGCACGTGCAGCAGGCCCTGCTGGCGGTGGTGCTGGGGGTGGTCGGCGAGTGGAGTTTGCCTGAATAAGACAAAACCCATTTCCAGAAAAGTTATTGGCTACCGCTAATTTTTGTTGACAATATACCCAAGTAGCGCTCTACTACTTTCGTTTCATGATGGTATTTTGACTTTTACGTGCCCTTATTAGCCCTAGGGTGATCGGCGAGTCGGATGTTACAGTTCTGCGTGGATCACCCAGGAAATGCAGAGGATTTCGTCAATGCCTCAGCCGATCCCTCTCTTCCATGAATTCACCGGCCCCGGCAATTCATACACCACCAGTCGATTCACCCTAATGGCTAAATCCTCCACAAAGACTCGGACTAGATTTCATCTGTCTACCTGCAGGCTGGGATGCCCCATGAGTTCTGTGCCCCCGCTACGTTTGGGGTCCACACTCAATGGAATGACCTGGCATCCGGGGCAGGGGGCCTCATGACGTTGCCCGCCGTCAGCGTCATCATTCCTGCCCACAATCCCCATCCAGGCCGGCTGCAGCAGGCCCTGCAGAGCCTGAGGGATCAGGACCTAGCCCCCGACCGCTGGGAGCTGCTGCTGATCGATAACGCCAGTGAACCGCCCCTCGATCCCAGATTACTCGCCTGGCATCCCCAGGGGCAGGTGCTGCGGGAGTCCCGGCTGGGCCTGTCCTACGCCCGGCTGGCGGGCCTGGCGGCGGCACGCGCCGGGCTGCTCGTCTGGGTCGACGATGACAATTGTCTCGGCGAGGGGTACCTGCGCCAGGCCCTGGAACTCTTCGAGGCCCACCCTCGCCTGGGGGCCGCCGAC
>RGMU01000054.1 GCA_010021705.1 Chitinophagia bacterium
GGGAATTTAAATAAATGTAATGTAGCTGCCTATTCCGAAGGCACTTCAGTGATGTATCTTCTTAACAATTTTTTCTTTTTTCCAATATCCACCATAAAAGTTCTCCAAAGCACAATATGCTTTTTAGACTTTTCTTCACGCATCATTTTGGTAATCAGTTCATTGCCTGCTTCGGTAATGGGCTGTAAAATTTGGTCTGTAAAATACTTGGCTGCTGCTTCGGCACGATCTGCCATTTTAGCATCTTCTTGATTGTTGGCTATTATTCTTAATTGTATGTAAAATTTGTCTGCTGTCTTTTGGGCATCCATTAGCTTGTCCATAGCATAGTCGGCTGCTATTATGCAGTCCGGTGTATGCCCCTGTTTAAACTTGACTATTTCTTCTTTGGTTTTGCCGGCGTGGGTTATCAGGGCTTCAAAGTTAAAGTGATTCAAGCAGTTGGTTAGGGTTGCAGCGCGGGTGCTTTGGGCTAATCGCTCTTCTAATAGGCTTTGGGCTTGTGCTTCGCGTGCAAAGGCTACTATGCGCGGGTCGGTAAATATGTTGCCCAACTGTAGCTTGCTGTTAAATGTTATGCCTTCTAATGTGGTGCAACGGCTTAGTGCCACATATACTTGCCCTGCTGCAAAAGAGCGGTCAAGGTCTAATATCACATTTTCTAAGGTTAGCCCTTGACTTTTATGCACCGTAATAGCCCATGCCGGCTTTAGCGGATATTGGGTAAATGTTCCCATCACTTCTTCTTCTATGCCATCTTCATTGCCACCGGGTTTATATTTTACGTTTTTCCACACGTCTTTGTTTATCACCAAAGGCTCATCTTTGGGCGATGCTCCCTCTAACACTACTGATATGCCATCGTCAAGGTTTATATCCACCACTGTGCCTATTTTGCCGTTATAGTATCTCCGGGGTGTTTGGCTGTCATTTTTTATCATCATTACTTGCGCACCCTTTTTAAGCTCTAAGTGCTCTAAGGCATTGATGTTTTTTGTGTTTATATCCCCCGATATTTCCGCCTTAAACTGAAACGAAGGGGCTTTTATGGCGTTCATAAAACGGCTGTTCACCTCATCGGCTATGTGGTTGTGGGTGCATAGCATTATGCTACCCTTCTTTTGCTTAAAGTGGGGGTTGTAGCGTTCATTAAGGCAATTAATGTCGTCTTCTTCGCATTCGTTGTTTCGTATTCTGTTTAATATGCCCACAAAGGTTGCGTCTTTTTGGCGGTATATCTTTTGTAGCTCTATATACACGGGAGGGGCGGTTCGCACTGCAAAGCTGTCAAAAAAATAGATGCCCTGATAGTGGCGTTGCATATGTGCCATTTCATTATCTTTTACTACCGGGGGCAGCTGGTACATGTCGCCTATATAAAGCATCTGCACCCCGCCAAAGGGCACGTGCATTTGCCGTCTGATGTGCCGTAGCAGGGTGTCTATGGCATCAAGCATATCGGCGCGCACCATGCTAATTTCGTCTATAATTAACAGTTCTAAGTTTTGAATAACTTTGCGCTTGGTATTGTTAATTCTAACGCTTTTAAGTAAAAACTCCCTGTCATAAGCCGAAGAATCGCCTGTGGTAGATGTTGATTGGTTAAAATATGCCGAATTAACAGTGGGTATAAACAGCCCCAACGGCAACTGAAAAAACGAGTGTAGCGTTTCCCCACCTGCATTCATGGCTGCCACACCGGTAGGCGCAAGCACCACCATGTTTTTTGTTTTATTATCGGTAATGTATTTTAAAAATGTAGTTTTACCCGAACCTGCCTTGCCGGTAAGAAACAAATGTTCATGCGTGTTGTTAACAAACGAAGCCGCCAAGCGAAATGCCTCGTTATCTTCATCAGGTAATTTGCCTGTAATAGGGGAATGTGCTACCATAATCCACAAATATAGTAAAACACACGCTTTGCCACACCACTTTTCTCTCCCTAAAAAACCTATCCCATTTTTCCAACAAATAGTCCATTATTACATATCTATTTTATCCTAATACACAAAACGTTAAACTTTTATCAGGGCAGCCATTATTCCAAACTATTAACCATATCTTTGTAGGGAACTAAATTTCAAACTTTATGAGAAAGATTGCCTTAACATTTATCAGTGTTTTATTGAGTGCAACCCTTTTTGCACAATCTTGGACAATTATGGCAGACATGCCAATCGGCAAGCACATGCCGGCAGCTGTTGTAATAGACACTGTAATTTATGTAGTAGGGGGCTATGATGCAGTAGGGAATGCTACTAATACTATGCACGCTTATTATCCCAACTCCAACACATGGGCAACAAAACCGTCTATGAGTGTGGCGCGTGGTGAATTGGCAGCAGCGGCTTCTGGTGGTAAACTTTATGTTATAGGAGGTTACGTTGGGAGTGCCGGTGTTGTGAACACGGTTGAAGAATATGACCCTGTTACCAATATGTGGACAACCAAAGCATCTATGCCCACAGCAAGGTCGCAATTTTCAGTGGGTGTTTCAAGTTCAGGGCTAATATACTGTAATGGAGGTTATCCAGGTTCTTATACGGCTAATGAAGTATATAACCCTGCCACCAATACTTGGGCTACCAGAGCAAGAATGCCCGTAGCGCGGTTGCAAAACAATGGTGCCGTTTATTATAACGGTAAAGTATATTTTATTGGAGGTAAAGATATTGGCTCTTCAACATATTACGATGATGTGAATGTATATACCCCCTCTACTGATAGTTGGTCAACATTACCAAGCATGCCGGCTACACGCTTTTCCGGTGCTATTGCGCCGTATGGGAGAAGAATATTTTACATGGGTGGTGCACAAGGCGTAGTAATGCCTAATTTTACGACTAACTATAGCTATGATACCCTCACCCGCCGTTGGACAAGCGTTGACCCTTTATTAAGAAAAAGAAGTGGCATGGTGGCTGTTGCCTACGGTAACCAACTTACCCCAAGCGAAACCCTTAAATGTATCTTCTTAATCGGTGGCAGAGATAGCGTAAATGGTCTGGTAGCTTGGAATCATAAATATGTACCGTCACTTGATACTGCAATTATAGCTGCCTCAAATCAAGTAGAACTGCCACAAGCAAGCCTTAGTGTATATCCTAATCCTGCTTATAATGGCTACTTCAACATAAAAGCAAATACCATATCTCACGAAATGGTTAAAGTATCCATATATGACTTAAAAGGTATCAAAATTGACAATTTCACCATAGAAACCAATTCAACTACTTCTTATTATTTAGCAACACCGGGCATATATAGCATCATAGCAGAAGACGGTACAGCTAAACTGAAGCAAACCATTATAGTACAATAGGGGTATGGCTCAATTTATTTTAACACCATTATGGGGCTTGCACGCAAAATGCAAGCCCTTTTTATTTGCCGGTAAGAAGCAATAATCAATCTGCCCCCTTGGGTGATATAAACCCCATAATCACCCACCACCTAAAACGTTCCAGCATAATAAATTTACTCCATTGCCCGCGTACCAAAAAACCTAAACCATAGAGTATGGCATAAACCCATTTGGCTATATATTCTAAAAATTTTACTAATAACCACCCGTATTGCCCTTCTAATCTAACCCTCTCGCCCCCTCCAATGCCTTTACTATGTCTTTTTACATAATTATGGTCAAACTTATTGGCTTCCACACAATGTAAAACAGCAACCATTGGCAAATAATACACTTGCTTACCGTAAGCTAATATTCTTTTGTATATTTCCTTTTCTTCAGTGGCTAATAAACCTTTTCCTCTCCGTCCTAAGCTGTGATTAAAGTAGCCAATTTCTTCAAACACTTTTTTCCGGAATGACATATTTGCCCCACAAGGATAACGCTCTCCGGTCATGCGCTTTATTTTGTTACCCAAATCAAAATTACCTACCAATCCAAAAAAATACTTAGAATACCAATCAGGTATTCCGGTGAGGAACTTGGGCGTTATTTTTCCGCCAATAGACCACACTTCAGGGTGAGCATCGTAAAAGTTAACAATATTAGCCAGCCAGTTAGGTTCGGCAGTACTATCATCATCTAAGTATGCTACTATTGAGCCTTTTGCCTCTTTGGCACATCTTGTGCGCGTAAATGCTACACCCTGATTAGGTTCAATATAATAACTGAAATTATAAGACGGATGTTCTTCTTTATACCTTTTCAACAGTTCTATCACATTGTCGGTACTGTTATTGTCCACCACAATAACTTCAAACTGTGATTTATCAAAATCTTGGTTAAAAATACTTTCTACTGCATTGATTATAAACCTAGCCCTATTGTAAGAGCATATTACAGCTGATATTTTATACTGATATTCCATTTTAAGGCAAAGTTAGGCAGAATCCTATCCATTCACAAATTAATCATACTACATCACAAAGTAATATTAGCTACATGGCAGTTTATTCTTTTATACTACATTTGCATTCCCTATCCACAGGCAAATATGGTATCCGTAATCATCATCAATTATAACACCTTTAGCATAACGTGTGCTTGCATAGCAAGTGTAATAAAACACACTATTGGGGTAGCATATCAAATAATACTTGTAGATAATGCTTCGCCTAACGATAATGCTGATGATTTTTTAATTCAATTTCCGAGTATCACATTAATAAAAAGCCCTATCAACGGTGGCTTTGCCAAAGGCAATAATTTGGGCATACAACACGCCACCGGAAGCCATATTCTACTGCTTAATTCTGACACCGTGCTGCAAGAGGATAGCATTACAAAGGCTTATAAGCAATATAAAGCGTTAGACGGAGTGGGGGCATTAAGCGTTAGGTTAATATACCCTGACGGAAAGTTGCAGCACACCGCAAGAAAATTCAGAAGTATATCGCATGAGCTATTAGATGTAGCCAGACCGGTATTATTGCTTTTACCTTATAAAAAGCGGGCAAACTTAATGATGAACCAATATTTTAAAGGGGACTATAATACATTCACCGATTGGGTTAGCGGGGCATTCATGTTGTTTGATAAGCGTATTTTAGACAAGCTACCCAACAATATATTAGATGAGCGGTTTTTTATGTATGGCGAAGACCAACTATGGTGCTATCAGTTTCACCAATTAGGCTACCGCAATTTTTATTATGCAGATACCGAAGTTATCCACCTACATGCCGCAAGCACCAGTAAAGAAAAACAATTACAACTACTGAAAAGGTTTCTGGAATTAGAAATAAAAATAATGGAATACCGGTTTGGCAAGGGTTTATATTTATCTGTATTTAGCCTTATTCTTAAAGCGAAAGAAAACTTTAGATATACGGTAAAGCGAATTGCCTTAAAAGTGTTTGGTATTCAAATACGGTAGCGTATATTGCAAAAAAGTGTAAGCATTATTGGCATAATGGCGCAAAAGAAAAAATCAATCAAAAATGCCGGGCAACCTAATACCCCTGCGGCAGTGCCGGTAAGCCCCGCTACTGTGCCGGAAGCCCCGGCAGTAGTGCCAATGCCGGCAACCGGTTTGCTTGGCTCTTTAAGCACGCTACGGGTGCAGCAGATTATTTTAATGCTGTTGGTGTTAGTGTTTTACGGCAATACATTTATGCACGAAACCGCATTGGACGATGGCGTGGTGATAGTGCACAACCAATATGTGCAACAAGGCTTTGCGGGCATAGGCAAAATATTAGGCGGTGATGCCTACGAGAGCTTTACCGAACAGCAAAACACCGGCAACCAGTTGGAAGGGGGACGGTATCGCCCTTTGTCTATCATTACTTTTGCCATTGAACAACAGCTTTTAGGCATAGACAATAGCCAACTTATCGATACGTCTGCCGCTGCACGTAAAGCCCTCATAGCTGCCAAAACAGCCAAAATGGTAAGCGATATGCACGTTAGGCACATTATCAATGTGTTGCTTTACGGGTTGTGTATTTTGGTATTGCTGCATTGGCTGCGGAAAACGGTATTTACCCAAAAGCCATTCATGGCATTTACGGCTGCGCTTTTGTTTGCCGTTCACCCGCTACACACCGAAGTAGTAGCCAATGTTAAAAGCCGGGACGAAATACTATCTTTACTGTTTATAGGCTTAACGCTAAGCACCTTTTTCCGCTATGCCGGCACTAAAAAAATAACTGACTTAGCACTTGCGCTATTGTGCTACTTTATGGCATTGCTAAGCAAAGAATATGCCGTTGTGTTGGTATTGCTATTGCCTATCAGCCTTTATTTTTTCAACAAAACAGACCTAAAAACTGCCTTTATCCAAAGTATTCCTTTGGTGCTACCGCTAATAGTGTATGTGGTGCTGCGCAAAGCTGCGATAGCCGATACGGCTGAAAATTCGCTTACCGACATCATGAACCACCCCTATCTATATGCCACTGTGGCTGAAGAATGGGCAACTAAGCTCTATGTGCTATGGCGATATTTTGCATTGCTGTGGCTACCCTACCCCCTATGCTCCGATTATGGCTATAATGCCCTGCCCTACACCCAATTCAGCAACCCTTTTGTGATAATCAGCCTGCTATTGCACGGGGGCTTGGTTTACTTGCTTATTAAGGGCTTCAAAGGCAGGCAAACCTACGCCTACGGCATAGTGTTTTATTTTGCTTTTTTAGCCCTGATAGCTAATATTTTTGTTAATATAGGTGCGCCTATGGGCGAACGCTTGCTGTTTCACTCTTCATTAGGCTTTGCCATAGCGGTAAGCTATGGAAGCAATACTATGATAGAAAAATTAACATTTAAGTCAAAATGGTGGGTGTTTACGGGTATAATGGAGGTATTGGTAGTTTTGTGTGCCATTATAACCATATCCCGCAACAATGATTGGAAAAATAGCAATACTTTGTTCTTAAAAGATGTGAAAACAGCCCCCGAAAGCGTAATGATAAACACCAATGCCGGCGGCGCATGGATAGACGCTTCAGAACGCGCCACAGATACCCTACAGCGCAACGGGCACTTAAAAACAGCCATCTCCCACTTTACCAAAGCCATTAGCATAAACGACAAATACATGAATGCCTACATCAACAGGGCTATATGCTATCTGCGCCTTAACGACTATGCACATGCTTTAAGCGATATAGACAGCGTTAACAAATATTATCCGGCTCATCCGTTTTTAGAACGCTTGCAGGGCAGGGTGTCGCTTTACTACACCAACAAAGGCTTAGATTGGAACGCCATGGGCAATACCATAGAAGCCATGATTGCCTTTAAGAAAAGCGCAGAAGCACAGCCCCGCAACCCCGATAACTGGTATAATCTGGCTATGGCTTATTATAAACTTAACCAAAGCGTAAACGCCCAAACCGCCTTAGCGCAAGCCCTTCGCCTAAACCCGCAACACAAAGCCTCTCTACAAATGCAGCAAATAATAAATACTACGCCGCCTGCACCGCAAGGTAAATAGCATATCGGGTTAATTTTTTGTATTATATTTGTTGGTTTAATTCATAGCAAGCGTTGGATAAAATTAACAAAATTAATAACCGGGATTGGACAGAAACCCGCGCCCACAGCAGTTGGCAAATATTTAAGATAATGGCAGAGTTTGTGCAGGGGTTTGAAACCTTAGCCAAAGTAGGTCCTTGCATTACCATTTTTGGTTCAGCACGTACCAAGCCGGATAATCCCTATTATTTATTGGCAGAAGCCATAGCCAAAAACCTTGCAGAAGCAGGTTTTGGCATTATCTCCGGCGGAGGTCCGGGCATAATGGAAGCAGCCAACAAAGGCGCAGCAGCCGTCAACGGTAGAAGCGTAGGGTTAAATATAGAATTACCCTTTGAACAACAAGCCAACCCTTATATAGACAACAGCCACAATCTATTTTTTGACTACTTTTTTGTGCGCAAGGTAATGTTCACCAAATATAGTCAGGGCTTCATTATGATGCCCGGGGGGTGGGGTACTATGGACGAATTTTTTGAGGTTGCCACACTCATTCAAACCCGTAAATTTACACAAACGCCCATGATATGCGTAGGAAAAGCCTACTGGAGCGGGCTATTTGACTGGATGCGCAATACCATGCAAGCACAAGGCAACATTAGCCCCGGAGACTTAGAGTTAATACAACTGTTTGACACTGCCGAAGAAGCAAGCGGATACATTATTAACTACTACAGCACCCACCGTTTACAGCCAAATTTTTAGTCAAAAATGTGGAGCTACCTCAAATCGCATTAAGGTAGCCCCACATCACGTGTTTACCTTCTAATTCCAGCCGCCGCCAAGTGCCTGATAAATGTTTACGGTGGCACTCATCTGTTGCTTCTTAATTTCAATCAAATCAAACCTTGCATCTAAAGCATCGCGCTGGGTTAATAGCACCTCCATATAGTCTGCCCGTGCCGACTTAAAGAGGTCTCCGGATATAGCAATAGACGAAGTTAGAGCCTGCACCTGCTTGTCTTTTAGGTCATAGCTAAGCTCCAAATTGGTAATTTTGGCTAATTGGTTAGCTACCTCCAAATAGGCATTTAGCAAAGTGCGTTCATAATTATACACAGCCTGCGTTTGCTTGGCATTGGCACTAAGATAATTAGCCTTTAGCCCATTTCTATTCACCACCAATCCCGCCATTTCACCCGTTTCGGAATGCCTTCCAGGAGCAACCACGCCCAATTCATCGAATTGTGAAAGCAGATGATTGCTTGCAAACAAGAATAGCAAGACCAGTCGCATGGGTTCACTTAAACTTACGGCGAGACTTGAGCGTCTTCGGACCTGACTGGATGGCTTCAATCTTGAGGCTGATGTCCTCCGCCGCCTCAGTTGTGGCCTTGGCAAGTTCTTTCACCTCGTTGGCAACCACCGCAAATCCT
>RGMU01000531.1 GCA_010021705.1 Chitinophagia bacterium
TTGTGGAATATTTAACATATCCAGGATAGTTTTATGCGGGTCAGAAACTTGAATTTTTTTATCTTTTTTCCATATGGTTTTTGTACCAAAGTTTAAGGTACTAGGTATATGGGTAAGCATAAAAGGTATATTATGTATCACTTGCTTTTTATGGGTAACCTGCTTTTCCGTAAGGATGCAGATATCCCTGAATAACTGCTCTGTAAAATCCCAGTGTTCCGCAGCAGACCATCCACCTACATAGCATGGTGAAAATAAATCAGGCACAAGCATCCAAGCATCTTCAAAAGCCTGACCGACATTTGCTGCTTCAATAGGCACAACAGCATAAAGGCCACGGCGAACACGAGTTAGCCAACCTTGTGTAGCCCAGCGCGCAAGAGTTTTTGCTGCCTCAATATTAGATATATTAAGGGATTTAGCAGCAGAGCACACAGTAAATATCTCGCCCGCTTCGCGCACTAATATTCCTAGCTGCTCCTTTGGTCTGGTCATAAAATATACATTATATCATTAATAGTTCATCATTATGATGAACTATATAAGCTATACTATACCATGCAAATATACGGAAGTATAGTATAAAATGAATAGTTCATTAAAACGATGAACTTTATATGTTGTAATATACTATTTCTTCTATAGCGAAATCAACAATTTTCGCTTAAATTTCTATAATAAAACACCTTATAAATATAAATACGCCCTGTTAATCAGCATGTTAGAGTGGTAATTCGCAATAGGGTAATTTTACTAAAACGAAACGAAATGCATTTTTTATATATAGCGCTAGCGGAATCTTGCGCTTTTGCCACCCGCATAGCGAATCGCAGGGAAGAACCTAAACTCTTGGAGGCCCTGATTTGCCTAGCTTTGATAGGTATTTGTAATGCTTATATTTAAAATGCGCTGTGCACGGTTTTTGCTAAATTGTGCAGGAAAAATCCAGTTTTGTGCATAAAACTATGCGAAGTGCCCAACTCTTACAATAGAATAAGTAGGTTCTCATTTCGGTGCAA
>RGMU01000532.1 GCA_010021705.1 Chitinophagia bacterium
AAGCTACCTGATGAGGTTTTGGTTTATCCGGGACATGGTGCAGGAAGTGCCTGTGGTAAAAACATTGTTTCCGGACATACCGGTAACATGGGTGAACAACGCAAAAGTAACCATGCTTTTTTACTTACAAGAAAATCAGATTTTATTGCGGCAGTCGTAAACGATTTGCCGCCGGCACCTTCTTATTTTTTAAAGGATGCAGAGATGAACCGAATCGGTTATCCATCGCTGAATCACATTTTAGAGCAAGCCTGTAATGCCTTAACGCCGGAGGTATTTGCCGGTTTGGCCGAAAATCCAAATGTCCTTGTACTGGATGTGCGCGAAGCAACAAGCTATGGAGAGTCGCATGTGCCCGGTAGTATTCATATAGGACTTGACGGAGCCTTTGCCATCTGGGCCGCCACGCTTTACGATCTTGAAAAGGAAATCCTTTTAATAGCTCCACAAGGTAGAGAAGAAGAAGCGGCTACGCGTTTGGCTCGAGTAGGGTTTTCAAAAATTTTAGGGTGCCTTAAAGATGGAATGATTGGATGGAAAAAAGCCGGTAAAAAAGTGGCACATATCGAATCTATTGATGTTACAGATCTTATGTATTTTATGGATTCATCCGACTACAAAATTATTGATTTAAGAAAATCCGAAGAAGTAAAACAAATGCGTTTGCCGCATGCTTTGCAGGTGCCACTTGGAGAACTTCCATACAGACTTCATGAATTCAGCAAAACAGAAAAATATATTCTTTACTGTGTATCCGGCTACCGATCTATGATAGCGGCCAGTATTCTCAGGCATGCAGGCATCAGGCAGTTACTCAATGTAACCGGTGGCGTGAATGAAATTGCAAAGCATGCTCCTCAACTATTGTTGTATTGACAAATTGACCCGAAAAAAATAAAAAGACTGAAAAATTGACTCATACAACCAAAATAAAATGAAATAATGACCGTATTAAAGGCAAAAATTAATTCGGCATACAAGTTGTCAATCAACCCGAAAGAAAACCAATAAAACAAACC
>RGMU01000533.1 GCA_010021705.1 Chitinophagia bacterium
AAGACCCTAAAAAGCATGAATAAAAAACTGTTTAGATCAAACGCAATTTATATCATAGGTCTTTCGGGCGGACCTGATTCTGTTTACTTACTCCATCAATTAGTAGCGTTACGCACAAAAAAACAGCTTACTTTAATTGCCGCCCATCTTAATCATGAGTGGCGTGCAAGCGCAGAAAACGATCTGGTATTCTGCAAACAACTCTGTGCGCAGCTTAACGTGCCACTGGTAGCAAAACGCGCATCAGAACTTGATTGTCCTGCCAAACCAAACGGATCTAAAGAAGAGATTGGCAGAAAGCTTCGTCGTTATTTTTTTGAAGAGGTCGCCCAAGAATATAAGGCTGATGGCATTGTACTTGCTCACCATGCAGATGATCAACTAGAAACCTTTTTTATTCGGCTTATTCGCGGCAGTACTATTGCAGGCCTTAGTTGCATGAAAGAACAAAATGGTCTCTATCTTAGGCCACTTCTTGGTACTTCAAAAGAAGAGATTTTAAATTTTCTACAAAAAAATAATCTTGAGTATGTAATAGATCCAACCAATGAAAGCCAAGATTATTTGCGCAACCGTATCCGTACACAGGTTATTCCAGCACTTAAAGCGTGCGATACTAGAGCAGAAAACAGCTTTGCCCGTACCCTTGCAAGCATCCAAGAAACAGAACAATTCCTACAAAAGCTTACCACACAAACCTATGACCAGCTTTTAGATACAGAGCAGGCATTGGATTTTAAAAAATTGCTTGAGTTAGACCAGTATCTTCAAAAAAGAGTAGTTCAACATTGGCTAGTACAAAACAAAGCCTACCATACACTTACCGATGCCTTTTTAGATGAGATACTCAGATTCTTACAAAGCTCCCAAGGTGGTTCACATAGACTCCACGCTCACTGGGCAATCGAAAAAAAACAATCAAAAGCAACGATCAAAAAGATTTAGCTATTAAGTTCTGCACGTTCTTGATTACGCAAAGCTCTATCTCTAGCAGCGCGCGCATTAGTTTGTTGTTGTGG
>RGMU01000534.1 GCA_010021705.1 Chitinophagia bacterium
GATTTTTCTCATGCTTTTAATTTATTTCCTGGTATTGGCGCTAATTATCAAGGTGGTTTGTTAGATAGTGTTAGTCGCGCTACTTTACAATTTGTCCATAGATTGGGGGCTTTTGTAACTTTAGGATATATTTTGTCTATCTCTGTATGGATATTTTTTTCTGAAAGATTTCAAACTCTAAAAAAATTCGCGATTTTCACTATTTTAGTTGTAATGATGCAGTTTTGTTTGGGTATTGTGAATGTGGTTTTCTTATTGCCACTTTGGACCGCAGTATTGCACAATGGCTGTGCGGCAATATTATTAGCTATGCTGCTTAGCATGCGTTATTTAGTCTCAGGAGACGCTAATGCTAAATAAAAAACTGTGGAAAGATTACTTAGAATTATGTAAACCAAAAGTAGTCGCATTAATGTTATTGACCGTTTTGGTTGGTATGTACTTATCAACACCTGGTGATGTTGCTATAAGTATTTTAATTCCAAGTTTACTTGGGGTGGCATTATGTGCAGGGAGTGCGGCTGCAGTTAACCATTTAGTTGATAAACGTATAGACACGCTTATGGCTCGCACACAAAAAAGACCAGTTGCACGTGGCAGAATTTCTCCTACACAAGCACTAATATTTGCAATAACTATAGGTGGTTTAGGGATATTTATATTGAGTTATTGGGTTAATGGCTTAACTGCAATTTTATCATTTGTAACCTTAATTGGTTATGCAGGGATTTATACTGGATATCTCAAAAGAACAACTCCGCAAAATATTGTAATTGGTGGTTTGGCAGGCGCAGCTCCACCTTTGTTGGGTTGGACTGCGGTAACAAACCATTTCGATCCAAATGCGTTACTTTTAGTTCTAATCATTTTCACGTGGACTCCTCCGCATTTTTGGGCTTTAGCAATTTATCGTATTAATGACTACAAAAACGCTGAAATTCCTATGTTGCCAGTAACGCATGGTATTCGTTATACCAAACTTTATATTGTTTTATATACATTGTTATTACTTGTTGTAA
>RGMU01000535.1 GCA_010021705.1 Chitinophagia bacterium
ATTAGTTCCAGAACCAACAGCGACAAATTGATTATAACCATTCCATGCTACATCATTTCCGCTTGTGGAAAAAATAGTTAAACCTAAACCTAGCCATTGTGTTCCATTTGTAGAGTAAGCAAGTGTATTAGTTCCTGAACCAACTGCTATAAATAAACTATTACCCCAACATGATGAATTACTTTGTGTAGAAAAAATAGTAGCACCTAACCCAATCCACGTTGTTCCACTTGTTATTGAATACGCTAATGTGTTTGTTCCTGAACCACAAGCAATTGTTATGTTTAAATTAGAAACAATTCCTAAACCAGAAGTACTAAAAATAGTTACACCAACACCAGTCCAAGTTGTACCAAAAAGACTATAAGCTATTGTATTGGTTCCAGAACCAACTGCAAGATAATATGTACCATTCCAAGTAACATGATTACCTGATGAACTAAAAATAGTAATACCAACACCAATCCATGTAATTTCATCATTAGAATATGCAATTGTATTTGTTCCAGAACCAACTGCAACCCATCTATTATGAACATTATTATAAACAATACCATTTCCACTTGTCGTAAAAATAGTGGTTCCAAGACCAGTCCAAAATGTTCCATTTGCAGAATATGAGATAGTATTTGTTCCAGTACCTACCGCTAACCAACCTGAATTTCTAGAATATGAAACTGATTCACTATTACCGGAAGAATATACAATATAATTACCAGATGTAGAAAAAATTGAACTACCTGCACCAGTCCATGTTGTTCCATCTGTAGATGTAACGATTGTATCTGAATTTCCAATACCTAACGCAACCCATAAATTATTTGCATATGTAATATAATTTCCAGTTGTTTGAAACAAAGACGAACCAATTCCAGTCCATATTGTACCATCTAATGAATAAGCAAATGAATTTGTACCAGAACCTACTGCAACAAATAAAGAATAACCATTCCAAGCAACAGATTTACCAGAAGTCGTAAAAATAGTATTACCAAGACCAGTCCA
>RGMU01000055.1 GCA_010021705.1 Chitinophagia bacterium
AGTTGCTAATGCTATAGAGCTGTTTCATAACTTCAGTCTAGTGCATGATGATATTATGGACAATGCCCCCCTAAGACGCGGCACTCCCACTATTCATGTGCAGTATAACATGCCCACTGCCATTTTGGCGGGTGATGTGTTGTGCATTTATGCGTACCGGCAGCTGGCACACATTGGCAATCCGCAGCACTTAAAGGCAATTTACCCCGTGTTTAACGAAACGGCTATACAGGTGTGCGAAGGGCAGCAAATGGATATGGACTTTGAAGCGCAACCCAACACCACCCTAAGCGACTATATTACCATGATAACGCTAAAAACATCGGTACTATTAGCCTGCGCCCTTAAAATAGGCGCACTATTGGGCGGTAGCTTAGCCTATAATGCGCAAAAGCTGTATGAGTTTGGTAAATGCTTAGGCATTGCTTTTCAGTTGCAGGACGACTATTTAGACTCCTTTGGGGCTATGGAGCTAACGGGCAAAAAAACCGGAGGCGATATAAATGCCAATAAAAAAACCTATTTGCTCACCCACGCCCTAAATCACGCCAACAGTGCCCAATTAGATACCCTGAAAAGCCTACACCCACAAACCGGAGAAGAAAAAATTAACCACATCACACACCTTTTCCGCCAAACCGGTGCCGACACCGCCTGCCTTGCGGAGGTAAAGCAATACACCGCCACTGCCTTACAAGCCTTAGAACAAGTAGCCATTCCCGCTGCCCGCAAAGCCACCCTCTTCCAATTTGCCAATATGCTACTCAATAGAGAAGGATAGGGAGTGTGATTTTGTCTGAACTGTGACTTTTGTGAAGGGTATGATTGTTATGACAGGTTTTTTATTACAACTTGCACACCCGTCACAATAATCTCAAAATCACAGTTCAGACCACTTGAACTATACGTCTATGAAACAGCCTGAATTTTGACCATTACGCCAATTTTATCCTTCAAGCCTTAATTTTCTTTGCTTTTACCTACCAACATTTGATAAGTATTTTGAGGCACGGGATAATAGTTTTTTTCTAATACCAACATCATAAAATGTAAATGTGTGGGAGAACGCTTTTTATAGGCATTAGCTCCCGTTCTGCCCACAGTTGCAATTATAGTTCCCGGTTCTACTATATCCCCTACCTTAACCACAACCTTACTATTGTGCGCATAATAGTATAAAGCACGCTTTGCAGCGTTGTATATCCAAATATAGTTTCCGCCACGCATTGCACTTGCGGTATCCCATTTGTTTTCTAATGCCACTACTATGCCGTAAGATGCAGATAATACATTTACGGGTTTGCCGGTAATGTCATCTAAAGCGTCTTGATTTTTATCATTAATAAAAATGTCGTGTGCCGGATGCCCTAAATGTCTGTTTCCATCAAAATAATTATACTTATGCGGTATGTAACCGCTACCCTGCTTGCCTCCAATAGCCTTAGCGTTATAGCCTTGCAGTGGAAATACTTCATTTTTAGTGTTATTAGTTCCTTTGCTATTTTTATGGTAATAACTGTCTAATTGCGGAAAAATAGTTTGGAAAAATGCTAATCCCTTAGCGGGGTCAGTACCATACTCTGTGATGTAGCTGTTTGCCATATCAAAATAATAACAAGCACTGTCTAAGCTATATTTTTGTTTTTGAAAAATATCCTGCCCTTTGCAATGGTTTGTAAGTGAAAGCAAAGCCATGATTAAACTGAGTTTAGTATAATATGAAAAGCAGCTATTATTCACGAAAACGCTTTAATTGGTCTTTATTAAATGGCCATTCAGGCGTATTTATTTCCGGTAAGCCATTAACTTCATACCACGGGCTAAACTGTGGGTTGTTAGGGTTAATAAGCATTTGCATTTCCTGTGCGGGCATATAGCCCTGTGCAATGAGAAATACCTTTTTTCCTTTTGTATTAATAGCTACATCCATAACCAATACAGTATGTCCCGGTGCCCCTCCTTTTATAAGAATATCACCCGGCATTATGGCGTCTATATTTACGGCATCCATTTCTTTAGACAAAGACTGCGTACCGCAATAGGTATAAACTACGTCCATATACTTTAGAAACGAAGCATACGATGTATCGGAAAATTTTGCAGCAACCCAACTCACTTTGTTTTTATTGATACTCGCTTTGTAGCCGGAAGCCCATTTGGAGTACGTAAACTTAAAGCCATTGGTAAATGTAAAACTAATTTTGTCTTTTTTATTATACCGGTACAGATAATCAGCTCGTAAATGCATTATTACATCTGCGCATTGTTGAAGGTCAGCAGTGCCTATTGGCATATCAATAACGCCAAAATAAATACCTTTTTCTTCTTTTATATCGCCATCATAATAGTGCACTTTAGTGCCATGAGGTTTTAGCGGAATATTTCTTAAATATTGTGCAAAAGAATTTGGCTCTACTTTAATACGGGTAAATCCGGCAGGCACTCCTACTCTTTCGCTTAATAATTTACCTTTAGGGTTTATATAATTAACCTGTGCGTAAGTATGGGAAAACACACTAAATACTAACAATAACAAAAATAGCCTACGCATAATAATCCCTAAAGTAATGTTTTAGTTGCACCCAAGCTAATATAGCGTAAAAGTAAAAGAATTCGGTAAATAGAAGGTATATTTGCGCCTACAATTTGTGGAATGAATTTTAGATACTTTCTTGTTGTTTATCGGTTGCCGTTAGCGGCATTTATGATTGGGTTAGGGTTTTTGCTTGGCTTTAAAGTTACTTGGTGGATTGGGTGGATACCTATTGTGGTGGCTATACTCATGGTAACTGCCTACTTTTTAATAGGTACCATGTCGCTGATACAGTCTTATATGGAGGCTGGAGATATAGACGGTGCCAAAAAACTATTAGGCATGATAAAATACCCTGATTTGCTGTATAAGCCTATCCGCTCCGGCTATTATATGCTGCAAGCCAACTTTTCTACCGTGGGCGAAGACCTTGATGCCGCAGAATCACAGTTAAGAAAAGGCATAGAAGCGGGACTACCTGAAAAAGAGTTTGAAGGCACTGCTTATTTGCAGTTAGGTGCTATAGCCATGCGCAAAGGTAATACCAAAGAAGCCTACGAAAATTTAAGGAAAGCCGTCAAACTTGGCTTGCCGGACAAAGACAACGAAGCTACTGCGTATTTACAGCTAAGTAGCATTGCCATTCAGCGGCGGGATTATAAAAGTGCTAAAATATATTTTAACAAGGCTAAAAATGCCAAGCCTACCAATGTGCAAGTGGTGGAACAAATAAAAGAACTGAGCAAATACATTGCCCGCATACCGGGCTAAATACAATTAAAAAATACCCGGCACACCAATGGCGCATTGTATAAACAACATATTGTATGACTGCACGCATTTAACGGCTGCGCTTTGGGCAATGGTGGAGCATATACTGGCATATTTGTTATCAAGTAAGGGTGCCGGTGCGGTGGTTGTTTCTACCGATACTTTAAGTTCAGACTTTATTGCCGTTTCTAAAGAAAAGTTTACTATCCCCGCGCCTACGTCTCTGTTTAATGTATTTTGGGAGGCTTTGTTGGCGGGCTTTGTGGCGGTGTTTACCCCATATATATATGCCAATATACCCATGACCATTAGCGAGCTTACGATTAACAATAAATCTAAAGAAAATGCCAACACTAATATCTATTTATACTCGGCTTATGTGCTGTTAATATTCACACTCTTCGGTTCGCTTATTTCTGTTATAATAGCCACAACGGGCTTTAATAAATTAGGGCACAACTGGATAGTTAATGCCTTTTTCTTTCGCATATACTTTGGCTTAGGGCTTTCATTTTTAGGGGCTTTTGAGCTATCGTTACCACGCAAATGGCGCGTTGCCCTTATTCAGAAAGCCGACCTTACGCAGCGGCACGGTATGTTTTACAAAGCCCTTACTCTACCCATAGTAACGTTTTCGTCCACCTTTCCTATGATAGTGCTGGTGTTGCTGTTTGCGGGCAGGGGGGGTATAGTAGGCTCGGTGGTAGGTATGTTTGCGTTTTCTTTAGGCATGATAACGCCTTATATTTTCCCCACGTTTATCAACCTGCTTCCGATTACGGTGCTCAACCAAGTTAAGGTATTGTTAGGTTTTTTAGCCCTTTATTTAAGTCTTAAATTCCTGTCCAACTTTGCCTTAGCCCTCAATTTCACGTTTTTAGACCGTGATTTGTTTATTGAGCTTTGTATTGTGCTTGCGCTAATATTAGGGCTTTATATGATGGGTGTTATACGGTTTAACAATGACTTTCCTGCTATGGAAAATGACTTTAGTCAGCAATACGTATCGCTCATACAGTTGCTGATAGCCATAGTTTCTTTCACGTTTATTGTATATTTAATACCGGGACTCTGGGGCGCATCGCTTAAAGCGTTAACGGGTTATCTGCCACCACCGGGAAAATAAGACCATTGATAAAAATAAAAAGACCAACCCGTATAAGTTAGGTTGGTCTTTTTTTGAATGGGTGATTAATGATGTACGTAAACGTTTTATTCGCCTACTACTTCAAATTCTATTTCTATCACATTGTTTTTGCCTAAATCAAGCTCGGCTTTGTGTATGCCTGCTTCTTTAATATCACCGACAATGGTAATAACGCGGCGGTCTATTTCGTAGCCTTTTTGTTCACGGATGGCGCGAGCAAGCTGTATGGAGGTAACAGAGCCAAATATTTTACCGCTGATACCAATTTTAGCACCCACTTTCACTGGTGATTCTTTTAGGCGAGCCGTTACTTCAGCTATTTCTGCCATTACTTTATCCAGCTTTTTTTGCAGGTGTTTGCGGCGTTCTTCTGCTATTTTAAGGTTAGCAGGGCTGGCTTCCAAAGCCATTTTTTGAGGTATGAGGAAATTACGTGCATAACCTGAACGTACTTCTACTATCTCATGCGTGGCACCTAAGTTGTCAACGTCTTTTATTAATATGATTTGCATACTATGATTTTGATTTACTATTTTAAAAGGTCAGTTACATAAGGTAATAGTGCCATTTGACGCGCTTTTTTAATAGCGTGTGCTACTTTACGTTGAAACTTCAAAGAGTTACCGCTAATACGGCGTGGAAGCATTTTACCTTGCTCGTTTAAGAATTTTTTTAAGAACTCAGCATCTTTGTAGTCAACATACTTGATGCCCATTTTCTTAAAACGGCAATACTTTTTTTCGCGGTTTTGTATTCTTGTATTTGCAAGATACTTAATGTCGTTTTGTCTAGCCATTATCTTCGTTACTGTTGTTTTCTAATAAATCGTTTGTTGTTTCAATAGGCTGCGGCTCAAGTTCGTTAGTGGCATCTGCTTTATTTTCGGCTTTTGCACCACGATGGCGATTGTTGTAAATCACCGCATATTTGTCTAACTTTGTTACCATGTGGCGCATAACAGTTTCATCACGGTTAATTTGCACCTCCAATTTGGTATTAAAGTCTGTGCCCGCTTGAAATTCCAATACAAAGTAAAGACCGGTTGTCTTTTTTTGAATAGGATAAGCAAGAGATTTCATACCCCATGGGTTGGCATTGCCGGCAATGCCGCCGCTGTTGGTTACAAGGTCAATATACTTTTGCTGGGCTGCCTTATATTCGTCTTCCGATAATATAGGCGTAAAGATGAGCATAAGCTCATAATGCTGAAGCTTTACTTCTGTTGTCATATACAATAATAAATAGTACTATTTTAGTCCAAAAATTCCGGCTATTGGGCAACAACACTTGGATATTATTTTGCAATAATAGCCCAACAAGCTCTGATTTATTTTTTGGGACTGCAAAGGTAGTACTATTTCTCGGCATAACAAAATTTTTATGCTTTTGTGGAGAAATATTTTTGCTTTTAATACTTGTTAAGTATCCTGCCGGTAGCAGCAGTATGTACAGCCCTGTATATTTAACACGCCATTGCTATTGATTTGTTACTTTTGTAGAGGTGGTTATAGAGCAATCATTACATGAACCGGAAACAATTTTTACAATTTTTGGCACTAATGCCCCTAAATGCAGCTGCAATGAAATTAAACGAACTTCAAAAAATAGCCGAACCGCTTGCGAATACAGAGAAAATGCCTGTGCTATTTTTGGGACACGGCAGCCCCATGAATGCTATTGAAGAAAATGAATTTGTACAAGGTTTTCGCACTATTGCCGGCACTTTACCGCCACCACAGGCTATTTTATGTATCAGTGCCCATTGGGAAACTAAGGGTACTTTTGTAACTGCTATGGAGCATCCGCGTACCATCCATGACTTTGGAGGCTTTCCAAAGGCACTATTTGACGTGCAATATCCGGCACCCGGCAGCCCTCAATTAGCCAAAGACACACAGTCTTTAATCACAAAAACTACCGTAGGGTTAGATACACAGTGGGGCTTAGACCATGGCGCATGGAGTGTAATAAAGCACCTATATCCTAATGCTCAAGTGCCCGTAATTCAGCTAAGTATTGACTATACCCGCCCCCCACAATATCATTATGAATTGGCTCAAGAACTAAAGCAGCTGCGCAATAAAGGCATACTCATAATAGGCAGTGGCAATATGGTGCACAATCTTGGCATGGTGGCGTGGGATAGACTAAATGAGTCCTACGGCTATGATTGGGCATTAGAAGCAAGCCATAAAATGACCGGTTGGATAAATAACAGCGAACACCAAAACCTGATTAACTATGCCAAGCAAGGAAAAGAATTTCAACTTGCCATACCTACACCGGAGCATTATTTACCCTTGCTTTACACACTCGCACTACAAGAAACCAATGAACCACTAAACCTATTTAATGATAAACCACTTGGCGGTTCGCTTACCATGACCTCCGTAAAAATAGGGAAATAAACTGCCGGTGCTTAGAAAATTTGCCTTAATAGGTGATATGATGTAGTTTTGTGGTGATGAAACACCTCATAATAGCCGTTGTTATATGCCTTGCTTCGTGTGGCTATGGTACTAAAAAGATAGAACCCAAAAAGGAAGAACCGCAGGAGGAAACAAGCATTACACTAACAGACGAGCAAGTGAAAAATGCGGGCATTGTATTGGGCAAGGCAGAGCAAAAGAGTATATCGTCTTATCTGAAGGTGAACGTATTTGTATGCTACCCATTTGCTGCCCGGTACGCAGGTGCGGAAGGGTCAGCCGATAGCGGTAATAGAAAATCACCAATTTATACAAATTCAGCAAGACTATTTGGCTGCAAAGGCAAGGCAAAATTACTTAAAACAAGAATATGACCGTCAGCGAGAACTTAACCAAAGCAAAGCCACAAGCGACAAAGTGTTTCAACTTGCAGAAGCAGAATACAACAGCAATGAAGTAGCCCTGCAAGCCAATGCAGAAAAGCTAAAGCAAATAGGCATTGTGCCGGAAAAGCTAACCCACAACAACATTACGAGCCGCGTAAGCCTGCTATCGCCCATAACGGGGGTGGTGTCTAAAGTGAATATTAACATAGGAAAATATATAAACCCTGCCGATGTGCTGTTTGAAATTGTGAACCCAAGCGATATACACCTTCGCCTATCGGTTTTTGAGAAAGATGTTAACTTACTGTCTATTGGGCAAAGCGTAGATGCCTACCCTGCGAACAATCCGGCACATAAATACAAATGCGAAGTGATACTGGTGAACCGCGATATAGCCCCGGACCGCAGCCTTGAGGTGCACTGCCACTTTAAGCAACCCGACACATTTTTGGTGCCCGGCATGTATATGACGGCAGATATTGAGGTGAATACCCAAAATGCCATTGTGCTACCCAAAGAGGCTATAGTGGCTTATGGCAGCCAATCCTACATTTTTATAAGTGTTAATAAAAACAAATTTGAAATGCTACCCGTAACTACCGGTGTAGGCGAAAACGGGTATTTGCAGGTAATTCCGCCGGTAGGGGCAGATATTCTGCCTAAAAACATAGTGATAGAACATGCCTACACCCTATTAATGAAGGTAAAAAATAAAGGAGGCGAAGAGGAATAAGTAATTTGGGGCAAACTATTACTTTGCCGTGCCGTAACTTTGCGCTTAATCAGGCAATATGAACACAATAGCATACCAAGACTTAGGCTGCATGGGATATGAAGAAGCATGGGCACTGCAAGAGGCACTCCTAAGCGAAAATTTAACCATTAAGCAACGGTTTAACGAGCCTAATCGCCACCTACCGGTTCAAACATTAGCCCCAACTTCGCACCACTTGCTGTTTTGCAGCCACCCGCATGTATATACATTAGGGAAAAGCGGGCACATAGAAAATTTGTTAATTTCAAACGAAGTATTGCAGCAGTTGGGCGTAACCTTTGTTAAAACGAACAGGGGTGGGGATATAACCTATCACGGTCCCGGGCAAATAGTAGGCTACCCTATTTTAGACTTAGAGCACTTTTTTACCGATTTAAGCCGGTATATGCGCAGCCTTGAGGAAGTGATTATCCTCACTATGGCGGAATATGG
Organism: Chitinophagia bacterium; assembly: GCA_010021705.1. Classification (GTDB taxonomy): domain Bacteria; phylum Bacteroidota; class Bacteroidia; order Chitinophagales; family Chitinophagaceae; genus RGMU01. The sequence goes on from RGMU01000055.1 coordinate 8,474, forward strand.
CATAGAAGCAGGCAGGCTACCGGGTAGCACCGGCGTGTGGTTAGCACCGGATAATGCCTATAGAGCACGCAAAATATGCGCAATGGGGGTGCGTAGCAGCCGTTGGATAACGATGCACGGCTTTGCGCTAAATGTAAACACCGACCTTTCGTTTTTTAACCACATTGTGCCGTGTGGTATTGTGGATAATTTATCCCCAATATCTGCACATTTAAGCGTTTCAGTCTTACCATACTCAGTATAAGCCACAGGGTAATCAGCAAGTGCAACACTACCAGTTATCCAATT
>RGMU01000056.1 GCA_010021705.1 Chitinophagia bacterium
CGGATAGAACTATCAGGAAAAACTTTGAAAACTATAACTTTGATAATGTTGATGCACCGGAAAATAAAGAGATTATTACGGGAGTTATACAACGGGCAAATGAATTAGACAAAGTTATTAAAGCCATGATTAGCAAAGAAAATGTATTAAGAAAAGATGATGAAGACACCGGCGAGGTATAGAATTGATAAATAGGCGTATTTGCTACAAATTATTACTTTGCTAATTTCACCTTAAAAATATGTAGCTTTGCGGTATCATGTCAGACGCAGTAAAGCATGAATGCGGCATAGCATACATACGACTTCTCCAGCCACTTAGCTACTATCAACGAAAATATCACAACACCTTATATGGCATAAGCAAGCTATACTTGCTTATGGAAAAACAGCACAACCGCGGACAAGATGGTGCAGGCTTAGGCGTTGTAAAGCTGAATATGCCCACGGGGCAGCAGTCATCACACAGATATAGAATTAGCGGGGCAAATGCCATTGCTCAAGTGTTTCAGCACCTTCAGCAAGATATTAACCTATTAGAAGCCGATTATCCGGGTATCATTCAACAGCCTGAAATGCTAAAAGGCTACTGCAAATATGCCGGTGAAGTGCTATTAGGGCATTTACGCTATGGCACACAGGGCAAAAACAACATTGACTACTGCCACCCCTTTGTGAAGCATGATGTGATTCCGGGTAAGCACCTTACCATAGCCGGAAATTTTAACCTTACGAATATAGACGACCTCTATTCCATATTACCCAATAAAGAAGCACAACATGGGCTAAGGAGCGACCTCAACGCCCTTATTGAGCTAATGCACCACTATCTGTCTATTCATTTTAATGTCAATACACGCAAATCTAACCTGGTAGAAACACTTAAAAAAACATGTGCACCTATAGACGGGGGCTATACCTTTGCCGGCTTAGTGGGTAATGGTGATAGCTTTATCATGCGCGATGCACACGGCATTCGCCCTTGCTTTTACTACCAAGACAATGAGATAGTAGCTGTGGCATCAGAGCGGGCTGCGCTAATGACCACCTTCCACATAGCGGCTTCGCAGGTGCAGGAATTGCCGCGGGGTAGTGCACTTATGGTTTCAGCAATAGGGGTGGTGGAAATAGTGCCTATCTTAGAACCTGCTTCGCACTACCCTTGCAGCTTTGAGCGCATTTACTTTAGTCGCGGCTCTGACCCTGATATTTACCAGGAGCGCATGAAATTGGGCAACAACCTTGCACCGGAGGTGTTGAATGCCGTTGAATATGACCTAAAGCACACCATTGTATCGTTCATACCTAATACGGCAGAAACTGCCTTTTATGGGCTAATAAAGGGCATGGAAGACTACTTAAAGCACAATATTGTGCAGCAAATTTTAGCGCAAAAAGACAGTTTAACAGAAGACCAACTTGCAGCCCTCCTAAACCAAAGGGTGCGCATTGAAAAAATAGCCATTAAAGATGCCAAGCTAAGAACCTTTATTACCGAAGACGCTGCCCGTAGCGAAATGGTGCAGCACGTGTATGATATTACTTATGGCACGGTAGCACCGGGCGTGGATACGCTTATTATTATAGACGACTCCATTGTAAGAGGCACTACCCTACGCGAGAGCATTTTTAGAATGCTGTTCCGGTTGCAGCCTAAGAAAATTATCATAGTGTCTTCGGCACCGCAAATTAGGTATCCTGACTGCTATGGCATAGATATGAGCAAGCTAAACGACTTTATTGCCTTTGAGGCTGCCGTTGCCCTATTAAAAGAGCGAGGCTTGGGTAATGTGCTTACCGAAACATACGCCCTATGCCTGCAAGCCGACCAAAGCAACACTTTAGGAAAAGTAAACTATGTAAAAAACATTTATGCTCCGTTTACCTATCAAGAGATAAGCCAAAAGATAGCAACGCTTCTAAAGCCCGGAGAAGTTAGCTGCCCTATATCTATTATCTACCAAACGCTTGAGGGCTTGCACAATGCCTGCCCTAACCACAAAGGCGACTGGTATTTTACCGGCAACTACCCTACCGCAGGAGGCAATAGAGTAGCGAATAGAGCCTTTATGAACTATATAGAAAAGAGAGACGGCAGGGGCTATTAAAGGGCTTAATGGGCAAGTATTACCGCATAAATGTAAAGGCATATTCGCCGGTATTGCCGTTTTCGTCAGTAGCGGTAATTTTGAAGGTGTGCCTGCCGGGCTTTAGGGTATTTTCAAAAGCATAGACAAATTTTTTGCCGTTTTGCTCCATCGGTATCCACCGGTTGTCTATGGTTGCTCTGTATTGCTTTACGGAGGTGGTAGCGTCTGCTATGCGAAGCTCTATTTTTGTGGCTCGCTTTAGTTTAATGCCGTTGTAATAGGCAGGGCTAATTTTGGGTGCTGTGGTATCTACTTCTAACCAATATTTGCCAAAATTTTTAGTATTGGCACTTACCCAACCATCCGTTAAATATTTTGCAGCTTTGCCGTCTATGCTTTTGCCGTTGCTGTATTGTAGCACAATTTTATTTTGATATGACGGCTCTATTGTTTGCTTAGTCTTGATTTTCAGGGTAAAACTATGGTGTACCGGAACTTCCGGATAATGTATGCTAAAGGTATCGGACAGTGCATTATCGCATTTGATGCTGTAATATTTAAACCACAAATCGTTATACAACTGTTTTTCGTCTAAAGTAAAATTAATGTTGCTATCCGCAACCGTATTGGTGGCATTCCATTTAAACAGACTTCCCTGCGGGATATACTTGGGCACCGGTCCCGGTGCATATTTAATGTAAAAGCACAGCTTGGTGGTGTTCATGCTGTTGTCATATACCTTCACCTCCATTTTGTGGGTGGTATTTTTCTGCAACGGCATCACCCCTCTGTGGCTAAAGGGCATGGCAAAAAAATGCTTGATAGCATTGCCGGGCAGCGCAAACAACCACTCTATACATGTGTCCTGCCGGCTATATAGGTCATAATCCATGCTTGCATTCACATAGCGGGTTTCTTCAAACGCAATGCTGTTTTTCAACACACCTATTTGCACAATATCATCTTTTTTAACCATAGCATAAAAATAGCTGAGTGAACTGTGGCTTTTGTCCATCCAATCGGTAACGGCAATGCCCACCTTCACTTCCGTATAAGGGTACAAAAGCGTATCGCCTTGCCAATAGGCACTTGGTAGGCTATCTTTAATAAGCACATACAGGCTGTCGTTCTCTTTTTTGCACGGTATAAGCAGCGGCTTGGACGCTATACGGTAGGATATAGTTTCATTATACAATGCCAAAAATTGAAAAACCGGATGTAAAGTATCTATGATAGCTAGGTCAAACTGCTGTACGTTTAGCGGGTGCTCTATTTGGGTTTGCCTTAACTCAAAATGAAGGTGCGGGGCGGTAGAAGAGCCGGTATTGCCGGAAAAGGCTATTATATCGCCTTTTTTTACCCTGAACTGCGTAGGGGGTAATGTAGTATCTAAAAACCATTTTTCGTTTTTATACTGCATCTTCCTTGTAAATGCCTGTATAGGCGGTGCAAAATTGTTTAAGTGGGCATATACGCTTGTGAAGCCGTTGGGGTGGTTTACATACAGCGCATGACCATAGCCACCGTTCTCTAATTTTATACGACTTATAAAGCCTTCTGCCACAGCTTTTACGGGCAGGTTTTCTATGCCTTGCGTTTTTATATCTATGCCACTATGAAGATGATTAGGGCGGCATTCGGCAAAGCTGCCCGCAAGCAATAGCGGTATGTCTAACGGAGGGCGAAAGTAGCCGGCAGGATAGGCATACAATAAGCTGTCGGGCAACTGTGCGTTCAGTTGCATACCCGTTAACAGAAGCAGAAGCAAGCACGTGCAGGTGCGAAGTAGCATATACTGCAAAGAAAAGTTATTTTTGGGTATTTAAGGGTTATATTAGCGCATTGTGCGCTAATTTTACTAAAAATTTGTTTTGTATGACCACAGCAGTAGAAGCACCCGTTACCCTAACTCCCAAAGCCGTAAGCGAAATAAAAAGATTGATGAGTGAACCATCTTTTGACGCAAGCCATGCTCTTAGAATAGGCGTAAAAGGCGGAGGCTGCTCCGGCATGAGCTATATATTAGGCTTTGATGCCGCAGAACCTGATGACGACCACTATGAAATAGACGGCATACCGGTGCTAATGAAGGCGCACCACCAAATATACCTTGTGGGTATGCACATTAACTATGAAGACGGACTAAATGCGCGCGGCTTTGTGTTCAAAAACCCCAATGCCACCAGCACCTGCGGCTGCGGTAGCTCGTTTGCGGTGTAGGGAATTGGGCGATGGATAAAGTGCAGCCCATCTAAGCTAATTGAGTTTGCGATTATAGTTAAATTCTTTCCATATATCCGCAAAGTAATGTACCTTTACCTACGTTATTCATATATCATTAAGACCATGAAGTATTTATTAATTTTAGTAGGGGTGCTGTTTATAGGCGGTAATCTATTGGCACAGCAAAAACCGGAGTATTGCCGCGCTACTGTTTATTTAGACAATAGCGAGCACAGTTTAAGCCGGTTGGCGGGCTTGGGAGTGGCAGTTGACCACGGCACATACACTAAAGGTAGGAGCTTTACGACTGACTTTTCGTACAACGAGGTAGCCATAATGCAAAAAGCAGGCTATAAGGTGGCTATTACTATTGCTGATGTAAGTGCTTATTACCGCGCTCAAGTGGCAATGGGGGCAGGCGTAGCAAAAACAACAGCAGGCAGTGCGGTATGCCCGGGTTTACCTCCGGTATCTGACCCTTCGCACTTTCATTTAGGGGCTTATGCTGGGTATTTTTCCTATACAGAAATGCTGACCATTATAGACAGTATGCGTACATTGTACCCGTCACTCATTAGTGCCCGTACCCAAATAGACACCTACCGCAGCATTGAAGGGAGACCGCTGTATTGGATACGCATATCCAACAATCCCACCGTTGAGCAGCCCTCAAAGCCCCAAATATTATACACCGCAGTGCACCATGCGCGTGAGCCGGTTAGCCTGTCCTCTACTATCTATTATCTGTGGTACTTATTAGAAAACTATGCCTCAGACCCACAAATAAAAGCGATTATAGACAATACAGAGCTTTACTTTATTCCTTGCGTTAACCCTGACGGTTATATTTATAACAGTACCACAAGTCCCGGAGGGGGCGGTATGTGGCGCAAAAACAGAAGGGACAATAGAGACGGCACTTATGGTGTGGACTTAAACAGAAATTACGGCTACCGCTGGGGCTACGATAACTTTGGCTCCAGCCCTACTACATCGTCTGATACGTATAGAGGTACGGGCGGATTTTCTGAACCGGAGACAAGAGCCGTGAAATGGCTTGCCGACCACCACCATTTTAGTATTGCGCTAAACTACCATACCTACAACAACGACCTTATTTACCCATGGGGGTATGTGGTATCACAAAAAACTAACGACTCGGCACAGTTTGATGCCTACGGCGAATACCTTACCCAATACAACAAATATCGCTACGGCACTTGCGACCAAACGCTCAACTATATTACTAACGGAGGTTCAGACGACTGGATGTATGGCGATAGCGGTAAACCTAAGATATTTGCCTTTACACCGGAAATAGGTGCTACGGACTTTGGCTTTTACACCCCTTCCTACAACATTGTGCCCGATTGCAGGCAAAACCTATTCCAAAATGTGAATGCAGCCGCTCTTTTGCTTCCTTACGCAGCCGTAAAGCACACGCATGATAAAATTATACACCCGCTAACCGGCTACTTAAATTACCAAATACAGCGATTAGGGTTTAGAGATACTGCCTATACAGTTACCTTTACTTCGTTAGACAGTAGGCTAACTTTTCCTTCGCCCACGAGAGGCTATAGTAGCATGACCTTATTGCAAATACGCAACGATTCTATAGCCTACAACATAGCTGCCACCACCCCCAATGCTACACCGCTAAGCTATGTAATAGCGGTTAACAACGGGCTATATACGATGAGAGATACCGTAACTTTTTATTATGCAAAATTCATTTACACGTTTGCGCTAAATACGAATGACTTTTCACAATGGTTGAATAGCGGTTGGGAAGTGTGCAATACCATTTACCATTCAGCACCAAGCTCTATTGGCAGCAGTTCAACGCCCTGCACCAACTATGACGACCTTTCGGAATATACCATTTCTACCCGCTCTCCCATAGATTTAAGCCGTGCACTGAAGGCATATTGCTATTATTACGGCAACTGGACTGTGGAAAGTATGCACGATTATGTGCAGATACAAGCAGCGGCAGGTAGCAGCAGCTTTGCCCCGCTTTGTGGAAGATATACCAAGCCCGGCACAGCGGCACAAGCAGCAGGAGAACCACTGTATGACGGTCCAACACCTCACTGGATGCAAGAAGAAATAGACCTGCAAGAGTACACCGGACAACCCACAAATCTACAATTCATGCTCCGAAGCGACACTTACGGCAATCAGCAGGGCTTTTTCTTTGATGATGTGCGTGTGGTGGCTATAACGGATACCCCATTATCCATTCCCGAACAAACAGCCAATACGCCGGCTAAAATAGAAGTGTACCCTAACCCGGCTAATGGGGCTATCCATATTAACTGTGCGGGTGCTAACCACTACCCTTATAGGGTGTATAATATGTGTGGTATAAAAGCAGCCGAAGGGACGTTAGAAAATGGTGTCAGCACGCTAAACATCACTACCCTACCGGCAGGTACATACCTCATAAACATTCCCGCTAAAGGTAATGCCGTATTTGTGGTGAAGGAATAGTGAATGTGCCATTGCCCCACTTTTTTATCCACATTTGCGTTACAAATAGGAATTGTTGCTCACTAAAGTTATTCCTAATTTATCCACATTGGGGGTTCGGAATAGTACAATATAAAAGAATATTGTACCTTCATAGTAAATTATGTTTACAGAACCGAGAAGAAGCAACAAAAAAGGCTGGGTAGAAGTGATATCCGGTTGCATGTTTTCAGGGAAAACAGAAGAACTTATACGCAGGCTGAAGCGTGTGGAGATAGCGGGATTAAAGGCTGAAATTTTTAAGCCGGCTATAGATACGCGTTATCACCCGGAAGATATTGTATCGCATGACAGTTCTCGGGTGCGCTCTACACCGGTTACAAACCACTATAATATACTGCTCTTTGCATCAGACGTGGATGTGGTGGGCATTGATGAGGCGCAATTTTTTGATTCGGGTATAGTTGAAGTAGCAGACCAATTAGCCATTAAAGGCATACGGGTAATCATAGCGGGTTTAGATACCGACTATCAGGGCAAGCCGTTTGGACCTATGCCTGCCCTGCTGGCACGTGCTGAATATGTAACCAAACTGCACGCTATTTGCGTAAAGTGTGGCGACATAGCCAATTATTCGCACCGCATACCCAAAATAGACGACCAAGTGCTGTTAGGAGAAAAAAATGTGTATGAAGTATTTTACCTATTTTTCAAAGTTCATAAACAGCGATAAAAAAGGAGAGCTCATCAGCTTGCTGTATCTGCAAATTAAGGATAAAGGTCTTATCAGGGGGGCGCAAGAGCTATTGCACATCAAATCCGGCGGGGGCAATACAGATGAACTAAGCCGGGAGCAATTTCAGTATAAAGACTATGATTCTTCGCAGGCGATTGAGCTGCCAGTACCGCCTATGCCGTTGGTTTCTATCGTTATTCCTGTTTACAACAACTTAGAAGCTACCTATAATTGTATCCGGTCAATCTATGAAAACACGGCTACGCCTAATTATGAAGTAATTATAGCCGATGATGCCTCCCCTACCAATATGGCAGTATTGCAAGATATGTGTAAAAATTGCATATATATTAAAAATAGTGTTAATTTAGGCTACCTTAGAAACTGTAATAACGCAGCTAAGTCTGCACGGGGCACTTATTTGGTACTATTAAACAATGATACGCAAGTGCAAGCGGGTTGGTTGGAAGAATTGCTTTATGTTTTTAATAATTTTCCCGATGCGGGATTAGTGGGGGGTATGCTTATTTATCCCGAAGTGCTATTACAAGAGGCGGGAGGCATAATATGGAAAGACGGTAGCGGGTGCAACTATGGCAATAGAGATAATGTTAATGGTGGTGCATATAATTACATTAAAGAAGCAGATTATGTGTCGGGGGCTAGTTATATGATAACTAAAGCATTATGGGAAGTAATAGGTGGCTATGATGAGCGGTATGCTCCTGCCTACCATGAAGATAGTGATTTATGCTTTGAGGTGCGGAGGCGCGGCAAAAAGGTATATTATACGCCCTTTTCTAAGGTGATGCATGAGGAAGGCTTATCGCATGGAAAGTCGCTTAAACAAGGGCTAAAAAAATATCAGGTTATTAATAAAAAGAAGTTTATAGAAAAGTGGGGCGACGAATTAAAAGAAAAGTCCGCTAAAGATAAGAATGTGTTTATTGAGCGGGAGCGCGGTCATGGCAAAAAATATGTGCTTATTATAGACCACAATGTGCCTACTGTGGACAAAGATGCGGGATCCCGCACTATTAACAATATTGTGAATACGCTATTAGGCATGGGATATCAGGTAAAATTTATGGTGCCTAATATTTTTACCAGATAATCCATATGGATCATAGTGAGGTTTTGTAACATCATCACTTTGACCCCAAATAGAATCATCACA
>RGMU01000057.1 GCA_010021705.1 Chitinophagia bacterium
ACTGTCAGCTGCAAGAAACAGGGCAATAAAAATGAAAAGTAATGTGTTTTTCATTATAACTATTCTATTTTTTAGGCGAAGGTATTAAGGATTGCGAATATAAGGAAAAATTTGCATAGATATTTTGAATAAACCACCACTTAATTCCTATATTTCGCTTGCAAGTTAATGAATAATACCATAATAAGGGCACTTAAAAGAAAAAAACTTGATAAAGCATATTGAAAAATCCATCACACGCACAAAAACCACCTATCATAGATTTTTTGCAGGGTGGCTTTTTCATTCAGGCTACCCCCTAAAAACACAAAAAGCGTCTAAGTTTAACACTTAAACGCTTCACTTTCTCAGTAGCGAGGAGGAGAGTTGAACTCCCGACCTCAGGGTTATGAATCCTGTGCTCTAACCAACTGAGCTACCTCGCCATAACAACCCAACACCCAAAACGGATATTAAAATTGGAGTGCAAAGGTACAACAATATGCCCATTTTTCCAAATGGCATTATTTTAACGTTTCATCAAGCCATGCAAAAAATTCTCGCTGCCACGCAATGGCGTTTTGCGGGTGTAGCACCCAGTGGTTTTCGTTGGGCAAATACAGTAGCTTTGCCTTAACGTTGTGCAGCCTTGCCGCCTGAAACGCTTCTAAACCTTGCTCTATGGGCACGCGGTAGTCCGTGCCGCCTTGCACTATCATTATAGGCGTGTTCCATTTATTTACAAAGTTGCTCGGGTTAAACTTTTCGTAAGACACCGGCACCGGCTGCTTCCAATACGCCCCGCCAACGTCCCAATTCGCAAACCAAATTTCCTCCGTTGTGCCATACCAGCTTTTCAGGTCAAACAGTCCGTCATGGGCTATAAAGCTCTTAAACCTATTGTTGTGCATACCCGCAAGCATATACACGCTGTAGCCGCCATAGCTGGCACCCACGCAGCCTAAGCGCGCTTTGTCCACATACGGTTCTTTGCTTATTTCGTCTATCGCAGCCAAGTAGTCTTGCATTGCCTGCCCTCCCCAGTCCTTGCTAATCTCTTCGTTCCACTTCACGCCCCAGCCCGGCATCCCGCGCCGGTTGGGCGCTACCACTATATAGCCCTGCGCAGCCATTAGCTGAAAATTCCACCTAAAGCTGTAAAACTGCGATAGTGCCGACTGCGGTCCCCCTTGGCAGTAAAGCAAAGTAGGGTATTTTTTAGCCGGGTCAAAGTCCGGAGGGTAAATCACCCACACGCCCATAGTTGCATTGTCAGACGTGGGCACTTTCCGCAGTTCCGTTTTGCTTTGGCTTATAGACTGAAAAATGCGGTCGTTTTCATGCGTCAGCTGTATCATGTCGCCATAAGCGGGTTTTACTTTGTATAGCTCGTTGGCGTGGTTCATGTCGCACCGAGAAACCACAATGTTGTCTCCCGTAATGCCTACAATGCTATTCACGTCATATTTACCATTCGTTATTTGGTCTATTTTCGCATCAAATTTGCTTCTGTCCGGCATTTCTACCGCAAATAGCTGCTCTGTGCCTTCGGTGGGTGCTATAAAGTAAAGTTTATAGTTGTTGGCAGCCCAGATAAAGCTGTTTGCCGTGCCGTCCCACTTGGCGGTAAGGTTGGTTTTGGTGCGCCTTTTGTCCCACTCCATTACCATAAGGTCGTTTTTGTCAGACTCATAGCCGTCATGGCTCATGCTAAGCCATGCAAGCCGGTTGCCGTCTTTGCTAAATTGGGGACTGTTGTCATAGCCGTTCATGCCGGTGGTCAGGTTTTCGGTTTGTGTGGTGGCAAGGTCATAGTAGTAAAGGTCAGTATTCGTGCTGGTGGCATATTCCTTACCATACTTCTTTTTGCAAACATACACCAATCCTTTGCTGTCGGGTCGCCACACAAGGTCTTCCGCGCCGCCGTCAGGCTTTTGCGGGCAGTCGTAGGCTTCGCTGTCCATAATGTCTTTTGCGGTAGCGGTGGCTATTTCAGCTAAAAAGATGTGCGAAAATTTGCCGTCTTCCCATGTGTCCCAGTGGCGGTAGTTAAGGTCGGTATATATTTGCGCGGTGGAATAGGGCAGGTCAGGGTGTAGTTCTTTGCCTAAGTTGCTTTTTATAAGCACGTCTTTGCTATATGCCACATATTTACCGTTGGGCGACACCCACACATTTTCAGCGTCTTCAAGCCCCTTATATATTTCAGTCCATGTAGCGCCTTCGTCTGTGCTTTTGTACAAAAAATTGTCGTAGTGGGCATACCAAGCGTCTTCATAGCGTTGTGTAACCGTTTTGCCGGCATCGGTAGTCCATTCGGTGGTGCTGCCTTCGGCAAGGTTTATGCGGTAGCGGTGCGAGCTACTTTTTTCCGTTTTCCAGTCGGTGGACTTAGACGAATAAAAAAGGTATTTGCCGTCATTGCTAATACCGGCAGAGTGTATTCTTTTAATAGACCAAAGAAGCTCCGGTGTCATTTTTTGCTGTGCGTGTAGCGAAGCAAACGCTATCACGCAGCCTATTAGTGCTATGTTGCGATACATATTTAGGAACAAAATGCAGTTTGTGTATTTTTTAAGAGGGCGTATTTCACCGTAAATATACATGTTTTTTGGGGGAATGGCTTAGTGATGAGCGTGCATGGTTTAAAAATCACCCGCTTGGGTGGGCGTGTATCGTTGTGTATATGCTTTTAAAAAATGTATTTAATATCCACAACACCATAAATATGCTATATTTGTTCCATTATTTATGAGAAAGTTATACAGAAAGTTGGGCAGGGTGCTCTATTTATTACGAAAGTTAATAAATAGTACTAACAAAACCTTAGTAATATATGATAGGGTTCACCCTATTTATTCTGTACCTTTTGAAGAGCTGTCAGACGGTAATTTCGTGTACGCATACATCGAGAATTTAAATAATTGCACCTTTTGGGAATTTTTATTACTCAAAAGAGCGAAAATAATGCATTCTGATGTAGCGAATGACTATTTTAATTACAAAAATCACCCCGATAAGTTAATCTTCTTATGGGCTGAAATAACTGTCAGGGAAAGCGAAGTTGCGCCTCCGGAAATAAAAAAGATATATTTAATGAGCCGATTCGGATTCTTAAACAGTGAAGTAAACATACCTAAAATGTGTTTACTCTATCCGGGCGTAATAGTTCCGCAAGAAGTAGAACGAGACCCTCAAAAGCCGGTCATCACCATTGCAGCCGTTGGCTATGGCGGATTGATAAAAAGTTATGATGTTATCTTTAAGTTATATGAAACATTGAAAGACCGCTACCGGTTAAAGTGGATACTAGCAGGAAATTTGGCACATGATTTTGATATTTATCCGGAAATTAAGCGTGATGTATATGAGCGAGCAAATTTTCCTCATATTGAAAGTGTGCTTAAAGCCGACCCCAATGTGGTTTTACGCCCTTTTAAGCGTCCGGATTTAATGACCGAAGTATATCCTAAAGCAGACATATATCTTCATATAAGCAGAATGGAAACTTTTGGGTTTTCTGTTTTAGAAGCCATGAGCTATTCGCTACCGGTTATAGCCACCCGCTTTAATGCTTTGCCTGAAATGGTGGTTCCGGGTGAAAATGGTTTTTTGGTGAACAACTTTTTTGATAATCGTATCAGCGATGTTTGGTATAATGCCATTAATACCCAAGCATGGTTTGATGCTACTTATGAAGAAACGCTTGCTGCGCTTATTACCCTAATAGAAAATCCCGAATTGAGGTTAAGTATGGGCAAAAAAAGCTACAACATGGTTAAACAAAAGTTTGATGCCAATGAACGATTGGCTAAAATAGAAGCCGACTATACTCACTTTTTGAATGGAGGCACTATTTAGCCCACAACATACCGCTTGCCAACAAGCGACAGCAGCAACAACATAGCCGTAAACTGATGCGCCAATGCCAATACCTCAAAATTCCCAAACACACCCGGTACTATTTTTATCGCACTCATCACCGTAACTATGCCCAATAGCAGCTGCACCACTACCAATGCCACCGGCAATAGTACCACCTTGCGCGCAAGCGGTGTAAGGGCATATTTTTGGGCTATAAAATAACCTAACGGAATAACAATTACCAACAAATAGGCAAGGCTACGGTGCACAAAGTGTACATTCAGCATAAGCGCATTGAGTGAGGCATCGGAAAGCCAGCCGTGATTCATAAGCGTAGGAGGCGCAAAGCTACCGTTGATAAGCGGAAATGTAGGGGCTGCACTTGCTGCCTTTAACCCTGCCATAAATGCCCCATACATTAGCTGAACAAACAATAAAGCTATTGCCCCCATTGTATAATGCTTTACCACCGGTTGCTGCATTTTTTCGCTATCAGGTATCAGCAATTGCAAGGCAAACCACAGCGTGAAGCAAGCCAATATCATCGCTGCTATAAAATGCGCTGCCAACCACATATAGTTAACGTGTATGTCTTCAGGGTTCACCCCGCTTTTCACCATCGCAAACCCTATTACTCCCTGCAAGCCACCCGCCGCAAACAGCAGTAGAAAAGGGCGCACCATCTGCTTTGTAAAATACTTAAACACTAAAAAATACACAAAACCTATCATAAACACCACACCCAATAGCCGTGCCCACACCCGGTGCAGCCACTCCCAAAAATAAATACCCTTAAAATGCTCTAAAGTAAAGTAGCTGTTTACATACTTAAACTGCCCTATTTGCTTATACTGCTCAAACGCAGCCTCCCATGCAGCCCGATTAAGCGGCGGCAAAATACCAAAAATAGGATTCCACTTCGTAATAGAAAGCCCCGACCCCGTTAGCCGTGTAATACCACCAAGCACCACCTGCACCACTATCATGCCCACACCCACCAACAGCCACCATGCCACAGCACGGCTTTTTTTGTTCATCGTTTGCATATTATACAATACACCACAAAGCTACACCAAACCCTTCTTATATAGTAACCCAAGCTATAAAATATAACAAAGGAGTGATAGAAAAGAGCAATACCGCACAAAGCATCATTCATCAAGCCCTACACCCGTAATACCTCCTTCCTAATAAAAATGCAAACTTGGCAAGCACCCCTAATCTATCGTTTTACCCGCATTTATCTTTTGGTAAGCCGTGTTGTTGCTCACAAACTCCGGCACCAATTCCTTCATCAACTGCACCGTCTCTAACGTATAGTGGCTTTGCGCACACTTAATAAGATTATCTATTTTTTTGCTGATTTCCGAAAAGTTATACTGCCTCACATCTGCTATCATTATTTTGCTGTGGTACGTAGGGCGTGTGTTCTCCGCATTATTTAGCAACTCTTCATACAGCTTTTCACCGGGGCGCAAACCCGTATATACTATTTTAATATCTACATCAGGTTCTTTACCCGATAAGCGAATTACCTTCTTCGCAAGGTCGGCTATTTTTACCGGAGACCCCATGTCAAACACAAATATTTCACCGCCATGCCCCATCACACCGGCTTCCAACACCAGCACACACGCTTCCGGTATCGTCATAAAGTAGCGCGTAATTTCAGGGTGAGTTACCGTAATAGGACCACCTTTCGCAAGCTGCTGCTTAAAACGCGGTATCACCGACCCATTAGACCCTAATACATTCCCAAACCGCGTGGTTACAAATTTGGTTACAAACGCATCATTATTTTCCGCATTCCCCGCAAGGTATTTGAAAAAACTTTGCGTAAATATTTCTGCAATCCGCTTAGACGCTCCCATTACATTCGTAGGGTTCACCGCTTTGTCCGTTGACACCATCACAAACTTCTCAACGTCATACAACACCGATAGCTCTGCCAAGTTCTTCGTGCCCAATACATTGTTTAGCACCGCAATAGACGGATTGTCCTCCATAAGCGGCACATGCTTGTAGGCTGCCGCATGAAACACTATTTGCGGATTATACACTTCAAACAAATGCTCCATGCGCTGCCTATCGGTAATATCACCCAAATACGCCTTCACGTTAGAGACTTTGTGCTTCTCTTGCACTTCTAATAAAAATTCATGCGTGGGCGTTTCAGCTTGGTCGCAAAGAATAATAAGCGAAGGGCTATAGTTCAGCAACTGGCGCACCAGCTCACTGCCTATAGAACCCGCAGCACCCGTTACCAATATACGCTTGTCTTTAAGCTCCGTATATATCGCCTCATTGTGTATTTTTATTACCTCCCGCTCTAAAAGGTCTTCAATGTTTATGTTTTGCAGCTGCTGCGTGTCTAACTTACCATTCAGCCAGTCCTTCACTGCCGGCACTTGCTGCACCCGTATGCCATGCAGTAGGCAGTTATCCACCATAGCTGCAAAGGCATCTTTCTCCTGCATTTTTTGTACAAAAATCAGTAGCTCCACGCCTTCGCTTTTCAGCTTCACAATAGTTTCTTCTGACGTGTTGTAGATAGGCACACCCTCCAGCATTTTACCGCTTCCGCTTAGCACATCATCTAAAAAAGCCACCACTTGCAAGTCCCCGCCCGGTAGGCTGTTCAGCACATTTTTGGTGTGCACCCCGTCTGCCGATGCGTTATAAACCACCACTTTTTTACGCGCCCCTCCCGTCTTCCCTTCTACGTGCATTTTGTAGAAATGGAAAAAATAACGCACCGTTAGCCGATACGATATAATAATAAATGTGCAAATAAAAAAGTTAATCGTAACAAGCTGAAGCGAAAAAAAGTCTTTGGAATTAGAATAAAAAATATTAACCGCCAAGTAAAAAAACGAAGCAATAGCATTCACTATCACCAACCGAGACGTATCTTCCAAATTCGTAAACCGCACAATCCCCGCATAGCTCTTAAACACATAAAACAAAATAGTGTTTAAAAACACCGCCACTATTAGCATAGACTTTATGCCCATGAAAACATAGTGCCAATGAAAATTATACTTCAATGTTCTGGCTAATAACAAACTGAAGCACACCAAAAACAAATCAAGCGTAAATACAAGCCAGCGCGGAAGGATACGTATTATATAAGGCATATTCTAACAGTTTTAAAAGGGGTATATCAATATTTTGTGCTCTATGCTCACCATTCACGGCACAAATATACAAAGATAGTAATTAATTCACACTCTTTGTGGATTAAGTTACTGTAAACAGCTAATCTTTAGTTAATAACTCAAATATTACTTTGCTTTACAATTTCATTAATATTTACTAATGGATAGCTATATTTGTAAATAACAGTGCAATAAACCAAAAATAATCTTACCTTTGATATTGGAATTAAAGTAAAATTTTGCTATATTGCTGAACGATATTAAAGTGCTTGTCGTAGATGATAACAAGCTTAGTTTGAAAATTGCTAATATCATATTAGAAAAGCAAAAAGCAACAGTAAGCACATGCTTTACCGGTACAGAAGCTATTATAGAACTAAAAACTAAACAATACGATGTAGTGCTCATGGATATTCAAATGCCCGAATTAGACGGATTTGCCACCACACACTACATAAGAAACGAATTGAAAAGCAATATACCCGTTATTGGCATCACTGCCCACCTTTTGGAAGAAGAAGAAGTAAAAGCACGCGAAGCCGGCATGAACGGCTATTTGGGAAAGCCTTTTGACCAAGTAGAACTTTGCGAAATCATTATTAATTCAATCGGTAAAATCAATAATCAATAATTTAATAACTCATTATGTTGTCTTCTTCCATTTTAGATTTAAGCTATGTTAGCGAGCTTGCGGGCAGCGATAAACATTATATGTACGACATTATCAACATATTTATTGATACCAACAACGAAGGTATTGATAAATTAGATAAACTTGTACAAACCGAAGCCTCTTATGAAGACATCCAACGCCAGGCACACTACCTAAAGTCCAGCGCATCTATCATAAAAGTAAAAGACAACCACGAACACTTAGTGAGAATAGACGCAATGATGAAAATTGCTATCAAAGAAAAGCAAACCGCCAATATGGACGAAGTGAAAACACGCATTGCACTCCTAAAAGCCAATTATCAAGAAGCACTCCCATTCCTCAACGAAGAACTTACAAAATATAAATAACCTCTTTTTTAACCATTAAAAAAAATACAACCTTAAATAAACCTTATACCCCATAGTGTTTATGAGCGAAAACAGCACCAACGACAGCCAAAATCCCGAGCAGGATACCACAAAAACCGGCAGAGCCAAAATTAAAATAGAACCCACAAACGTTTCGCCCGAGCGAAACAAAGAATTTCTTAACCGGCAAAAACGCATAGAAGGGCTTGAAAGTAGCGGATACTCTCCCAATGCCCAATACGATGCCCCTAAGCCACCACAAGAAGGCAGCGATAACACCACCCAAAAGCCACATTGGGATAAACCCCGCTACAACAATGACGGCGGTGGCGACAGACCCCGTTACAATAAAGAAGGTGGCGACAGACCACGCTACAATAAAGAAGGCGGTAATGATCGCCCACGTTATAACAATGATGGTGGAGACAGACCCCGCTACAATAGTGGTGGCGACCGTCCCCGCTATAACAATGATGACGGTGGCGACAGACAAACCAGCGGCAGTCGGTCAAGAAATCGCGGATGA
>RGMU01000058.1 GCA_010021705.1 Chitinophagia bacterium
GGGTTTTACAGCCCCAAAACAGCCCTTCTAACACCGGTATGCCAAAGCCTTCGTAATAAGACACTGATACGTGTATCTGTGCCTCTTGGTACAGGGCTATCAGTTGGCTATCCGTTACATTTTCTTTGATATGCACATTGTGGCTTAACAGTTTATCCGTATCCCATTCTGTTTTGGCAAATGCTTTTCCTTTATTGCCCACTATCACTAATTGGTATTGGTGAAAATGCCCTGACACTATAAAGGCTCGTATCAAATTATACTGATTTTTACGCGGGTTCACAGACCCTACGGCTAATATCATTGTTTTTTTAGCATTCGCACTGTTATCGCCGCTATGAGTAGCTATGGCATTAGCAATGCCATTATAAGTTATGCTAACGCACTCCGGCTCAATGGCATAATGCTTAACAATATCATGTTTGATACTTTCGCTTACCGTAAATATATGCTTAGCCCGCTTGGCAATGCGGGGCACAAGATAGTTATACACCGTGCTAAACAGCCTGCTATTCCACTGTGGGTATAGCAAAAACGAAAGGTCGTGTATGGTAATGTAGTTATTACGATAGCTTAAAGGGGCGGTATTGGCAAGGTTTAATAACGGTGGATTATTCTTTTTTCTTAAAAATTGTGGTAAATCGGTCTGTTCCCATAAATGCCCTGCATTTTTACCAATAATTTGTGGCTTGAGTAGCGCAGCGTATTCTTTTAGTATTATAGCGGGTGGTGCAAGAAAAACTACCTCACTATATAGCTTCTTTATTTGTAAACTACATTCAATAGCATACCTTTGCACCCCTGACAAGGGTTGTGATAGAAAACGTGCATTTATATATATAATCATTTTATTACCTTCACATCAATTTTTGAACTCGTAAAATACCAATAATTATTCGGCGTGCAAAATATTACGCGTATATATGCTTTAAGCAAACGAAATATTATCCTGCGCTATAAAAATTCATTTGCGGGCTTTCTGTGGGGCTTCTTAAAGCCACTTTTATATTTGTTGATATTCATTATTGTTTTCAGTTCGCAAGTATCGGCTAATAATTATGTATTGTATGCAACTTCGGGTCTTGTATTTTGGTTTTTTTTTTCCAACCTTACGCATCAGTCGGTAAACAGTATCATAAATTCCAATGGCATAATTAAGTCTATTAATGTGCCCACTATCTTTTTTCCGCTGTCTGAAGCCATTAGCGAGCTTTTTAATTTGGTGCTTACTTTAGTGGTGTTTCTGATAGCCATGCACTGGTTTGGGTTGGTATATTCGCCGCTATTAGTGTTTGTTATTCCTGCTGCTATACTATTTGCCATATTTAGTTTTGGGCTATCACTTATATTATGTTCGCTAAACGTATTTTTTAGAGATGTGGGTATATTGTGGACTACCGTACAGCCTGCTATATTTTACCTCACTCCCATAGCTTATAACAAAGAAATGATTACCAAAAACTACCCTTGGGTGGTATATTACAATCCTATCTATTACTTTATTGAGTTGGCAAGAACAATATTATACCAAAACCAAATGCCAAACCTTAGCCTATGGGGAATTTGCTTTGGTATAGCAGGGGGTATGTTTTTATTGGGTTATGTAATATTTAACGGATTGAAAAACCAATTTATATCAACCATATAACACTATCTATGAACACTAAACTCATTTCATTTAAGAACGTAACGGTATCATTTTGGCAAAATGATTTTGGGGTTCACTCTATCAAAGATTTGATGAAGCATCGCAAACAGCCGTTTAGTAATAAAATTATCTTAAATGATGTTACATTTGATGTGGAACGCGGGGCTTGTATGGCTATATTGGGCAGAAATGGCTCCGGCAAAAGCACCCTTCTAAGAACCATAGCCGGATTAATAAAGCCTATCAAAGGTCAGATAACCATCAACGGTACTTTTGCGCCCATTTTGGCTATCGGAGCAGGTGTAGAATTGGAACTTTCCGGCTATGAAAATATTAACCTTTTACTATCACTTTACGGAAGGTATAAAAGAAACAGCAACACAATTCAAGATATTATAGCCTTTTCAGAGCTAAGCCATGAACAGCTTTCCATGCCCGTTAAGCGGTACTCATCGGGCATGGTGGCACGTTTGGCTTTTTCCATATCCATTGCCAACGATGCCGACATATTGATTATAGACGAGGTGCTGGCAGTAGGCGATAAGGGGTTTCAGCAAAAGTGCATGGACAAAATTTTTGGCATTAAAGCTGAAGGCAAAACCATTCTTTTTGTATCCCATTTCACCGAAGAAGTTATGAAAATATGCAACACCGCCCTGCTCTTAGATAAAGGCAACCTTATAGACAGTGGCACTGCCGAAGAGATATGCAATAAATATATGCGCTTATTCCCTTAGACTGCCCCCTTATGGCTTCGCTATTCAAAAAAATAAAAACACCTGACGAGCCTCTTATTGTTAGCTGCTTTAGGCTGTTTTTGTTGCTTTTTTCACCCGGTGCATGGCGGTATTTTATTAAAAAAATAAAGGAGAAAAAAGCCGTTAGTAAAAGTAAGTCAATACCCTATCACCAAGCCTACCTTAACCAATACCGCCCCCATGACCTCTTAGCCGATTTTAACGCTACCCGCTGGCAGACTAAACCCACCTTTTTGCTGCTTATTACAGCTACCGAAGGAACAACTCCCCACCACTGCCAACAAACCTTAGACAGCCTTAACAGCCAACTATACAGAGATTTTGAAGTAGCGTTTGTAGCCCCAACGTCTTTTGCGCCTCCTGCGGGTATTCCCTCACTTACGCCGGAACAGCTAAACCCCTATCTGCAACAAACACAATGTGAATATCTTTTTTTTGTACCTGCGGGCTGTATAGTGGCAAATTTTGCCCTCTTTTATATGGCTCGGCACATTATCCACCACCCTACCCAACTACTCTATACCAACGAAAACATCCTTAGCAACGGCATATATACTCAACCGGTTTACAAGCCGGCTTTTAGCCCCGACAGGCTTCTTTGCCACAACTACATTGGCGATGCTTACATTATAAAGACAACCACCCTATTACAATTAGGGGGCATAGACCTTACACTTGGCAATGGTTATACCTACGATGTGCTGCTACGCGCCGCTGAAAACCATATACCCTTTACCCACCTTAAAGACCCCGCAATAAGCTACACTGAACACCACAATACACCTGATAATAAATACCAATTAAACGCTATTAAAAAAAGAAAATTAAGTGCTACGCTTACTCCTGCGCCTCATAACAAACAGTGGGCAATACTAAACCCACAGGGGAATTTTACGGCAACGGTGAGCATTATTATACCCTCAAAAAACAAAACGGATTTACTAAAAACTACTATTGACAGCATCTTTAGCAAAACTACTTATCAATATTTTGAGATTATAGTATTGGACAATAACAGCACCGAAGCCTCCTTTTTTAGCCTGATAGAGCACTATGAAGCTACGCATCCACACCAATTTCGGTGCGTAAAGGCTGCCTTTCCGTTCAATTTTTCACGGCTAATGAATTTGGGCGTGGAACAAGCAACCGGCGAATATATATGCCTCCTGAACAACGATATGGAGGTAATTACCCCACGCTGGATAGAAAACATGCTACTTTATGCCATGCAAAGCCATACCGGAGCAGTGGGCATAAAGCTACTATACCCCAACAACACCCTGCAACACGGCGGCATTGCCATAACTCCCACCGGCGAAACCTACCACATAGATGCTCACAAATCCGCCAACGAAGCCGGCTATAACGGCTCGCAGACTATTGCAACCAACCTGATAGCCGTTACCGCTGCCTGCCTGATGGTAAGCAAGCAAAAGTACCAACAAGTGCACGGCATGGACGAGACATTGGCAATAGAATACAACGATATTGACTTTTGCATAAAGCTATACAAAGCCGGCTATTATAATGTGTATTTACCCTATATCACCATGTATCACCATGAATCCGCAACGCGGGGGCACCCCCTAAGAAACCTAAAAGCATGGCAACAGCACGAGAAAGAACACGCCTACTTTTTGGGGAAAGTAAAAGGGTTTTTAGGGGAAGACCCTTATTGCTATTGCTAATTAATTACGCCAACTTTTCTACAAAATACATATCTAAATCACCTTTGTTTTTTGCTTGCAGCTTTCCGCGGTGGGTGCAGGCAAAGTTGTTTTTAACTAATTCATAAGTGGTTTGGGAGATATTAACTTTACCGGCTTCACTGTGCTGCTCCATGCGGGCAGCCGTGTTCACGGTATCACCCCAAATATCATAGGCAAACTTTTTTACGCCCACTATGCCGGCTACTAAGCCCCCGCTGTTGATGCCTATACGAATTTGAAAAGTGGCATCTTGCAGCAAGGCATGTCGGGATGTCATAAAGTCTCGTATCGCTATGCCGGCATTTACTACTTTCTGCGCATGGAGCGGATTGGCTGTAGGTAGCCCACAAACGGCAATGTAGGCATCGCCTACGGTTTTAATTTTTTCTAAGCCGTGTTGTGCTATTATGCCGTCAAAAGCCTTAAAACACTCGTGTAGTTCGTTTACCAATTCTTGCGGAGTGAAGCGTTCGCTAAAGTTTGTAAAACCTATAAAATCGGTAAATAGCACTGTTACATCGTGTGGTGCTGTGCTTTGGCACTGCCGGTGGTTTTAAGCTCATCGGCTATATTTTGCGGTAATATATTAAGGAGTAGGGATTCGCTGTGTTGCTTTTCTGTGGTTAACAGTTTATTGTTGCGCACCATAAAAAATGAAAATCCAAGCAGCAACACTACCGCACCAATACCAATAAAAGTATAGCTTTTTTGCGTTTTTAGCTTTTGCAGTTGTGCATTTTGCTTAGCGTTATTATCAAGGCTATCGGCAAAGTGCTTTTTATCATATTCATATTGCATGCTTGTTTGGAGTATTTTTTTAGTGTTTTCATCGTTGGTAATAGAGTCTTTATATCTGTCGTATTCCTCCATACAAGCAAGAGATTTAGCATAGTTGCCTTGCTGTTTATAGATGGAAGCCAGTGCTTTATTAACATCCCTTAGAATATTAAAAGAATTGATTTCAGCAGCAAGCTGCAAAGATTGGCTATAATAAAATATAGCTTTGTTTAGGTTTTCTGTTTTAGATTTCTGTGTAATTTTTTGGGGCGGGTCTATGATGTGTAATGACACTAATTGGGCTTCTAATGTATTGCTTAGACCAAGCATCGCAGTATCCTTTTTAGGCTCAAGCCCTTCGGTTGCTATTGACAAGTAGGTACTTCCTAAATCTTTTAATACGATTAAAGTTGTCGGTTTGTAAATGGAGAAGCTTTTATTATTTAATGCTTTGTTTCCTAATGTTATACACACTTGATAATTCTTTACGATTAAAGCCATGTCCATTAAGCCGGAGAGCGTCTGATATTCATAGTGTATAGCCCCAACAGTCTGATTGAGCTTATATGCTGTAATGTAGGAATTAACGGCTTTTTCATATTGATTTAAGCGTTTGTAAATAGTACCAATGGCACAACATCACATAAGCCATATTCTCCGTACTGTGGGTAAGGCTATCTATTTTCAGTGCTTTGAAATAGTACTGCAATGCTTTCTCAAAATCTTTCATTGTAGTATAATAAGTGCCGATATAGCTATACTGGCGTACCATGCGTTCCGTATCATGAATTTGCTCTGAAATTTTGAGCACTTCAAAAGATGTCTCTAATGCTTTAGGAAAATTGGATTGTTCATAATAGAAGACTGAAATGTTTATTAATGCTGCTAATGCACTTGTTGTGTCTTTGAGTTCATTAAGCAATTGAATGGCTTTTTGATGAAATAATATGGCAGAGTCTTTTTTTGAAGTATAGAAAAAGGATAAACCAATTTGCATCATTGTTTGGGCAAGGCATTTTTTATTCTTCAACTGATTATACATTGCCATAGCCCTATTAAAATACCTGCTTGCACTGTCGGTGCTTAGTAAAGCGCTATGATTGGAGCCTATAACATAATAGGCATCTGCGATACCCGGCTGCCTAGTTAGCTTTTGCGCCAAGGCTAAGCTTTGTTTACCATAAACTAAGCCTTGTTCTGGATTAACTCTACTGTACTCCGATGATATTGCGTTAAGTATATTCGCCTTATTAGTATCTTCTTTTGCTTTTGGTAGTACTTTTAACAGTGAGTCAATATATGGTTGCAATCTCAGCTGTGCATAACAAGCTGAAAAGGAAAATACTAAACAAACTATAAGGGAGATAAGATGCTTCATGTGGTAAAAATAATTATTTTTTTAAAAAAAGCAATTTATTTAATAATTAAGGTGCAATGGCTTATTTTTATTTAGCGATATAAAGTAAAGCAAATGGTTAATGCTTGGGTTTCTTTGTTAAAATACCGCCGGAAGTTTCTTTAATGGTATTGGTAAAAATAAATGCTTTTGGGTCAATGGCAGCTACTGCGTCTTTAAGCCGGCGCACTTCAAGGCGGGTTACAACAGTAAACACAATGTCGCAATCCGAGCTTATTTCAAAGCTATTTTTCATAAAGCCCCGTTCTCCTTTATAAATGGTGATACCGCGCCCTAATTCTTTTACCAACACTTCTTTTATGCGCTCGCTGTGGGCAGATAAATAGTAACACCGGTAAATGCTTCTAAGCCTTCTATTACGTAATCAATGGTTTTAGTAACCGTAAAGTAGGTAAGGGTGGCATAAAGTGCTGTTTCAAAGCCAAGACTGAATGCCGCTACGGCAAAGATAATGATATTAAGCCCTAATATAATTTCGCTGATGGTGAAGCTGGTTTTTTTGAGCGTGAAGAGAGCCAACACTTCTATGCCGTCTAATGCGCAACCACCTCTCATGCCAAGCCCTATGCCTAAGCCCAAAAAAAGCCCACCAAATGTGGAGACCAAAAGTTTATCATAATGCAGTTCGGGGAGGGGTGCAAAGCCCAGCAACAGTGCCAACAATATAATGCCGCCCAAAGACCGGAAAAAGAAGTACCAATTCATGTGAAAACCACCAATGATAAGCAACGGTAAGTTGGCAGCTATTAGTAGCCATGATATGTTTATATGGTAAATTTCATGCATCAGTAGGGATATACCGGTTACGCCTCCGTCTAAAAAATGCCCCGGTACCAAAAAACTTTTTAGTGCAAATGCAGCAAACAAAGCACCGAACAGAATGTATAAGCAATCTATAACGGTGTGTTTTAGAGAGAACGCATGGGTATGGGCATGGGTGCTTTTCCGGCTCATGGGTGTTGTAAAATTTGTTTAATATGGAGTAGATGTTGTTCTTTTTTTTGCTTTCGGTTTTTAATGGCGGTTGCGGTAAAATAGTGGTGTTGTTCTAAAAAGCGTACTTGCAGTAAATTCCATTCTAATTCGGTTTTTAGCACACCAAAATGTTTTAATTCGTTAAAAAGGGTATGCCCAATAGGAAAAAAATCATCTCGCCCTAAGTAGTCAAGGTCTGCATCGCATATAATCTCCTCTAACCTATTTTGGGGCTTTTGGGGTATGGCTGTGGAGCGTATCATAGCGTTTATAAGGTCAATTTCGGCAGGCGTATATTCAAATTGGGGGAGCGTTTCTGCTGCAATAAGGCACGCATTTGCCTCATGGTCTTTGTCTGAAATAATAAAGCCGCTATCGTGGTATGCAGCTGCGGTAAGCAAGAGCGAAATTTCGTAAGGGGATATTTTCTCTGCTATGGCTATTCTTTCAGTAGCCCTACACACATCCATTACATGCCCGATATTGTGATAGGTTAGGTAAGGCGGCAATTCTTTGTGCAAACGCAATAGTATATAGTTTTGTGCTGCTTCAAATTGCATGGATGTCTGTTATTTTTGAGAAAAACGTAATCAAAAGCGTATATATAATGTATTGGAGCATTATATCATTAAAATTTAACAACGAAGTAAAAACTTTACCTACGCTGTTGCGCCCCAAAATCAGAGCAACGCTTAAACAGCTTTTCAAATGTTTGCATTTGAATGAGTGCTGTGTCGTGGGTGGGTTCAAGGACGGCATATAGCCTGTCGGCATCGTAATCGGTAGGTATGCCTTCATGGGGTATTGCCCTGTTTTTGCTCCTTTTGTTGAGTAACATCCAATAGATGTGGGCGGTTTGGGTGGTTTTGTCTTTGGTGGTCAGGGTAATGGTAACAAATTTGCGGGCATTTTTAATGGTGGTGTCCATACCCACTTGCCCGTTCAGGTAGCCTTCACAATTAATGTTTTCAAAAAAATGTAAGTACGCGTTAATCTTTTTATGATAGGTGGAATCTTTGCTTATGGTAGCCATTTTTGGTGCTATGATAGATTTTGTACCGCTACTGTCCACAATGGCAAACGATTCTTGCGGATAGTCCTGATAAGCCACCTCTACCCTATCTATGTTGGCGGCGGCTGTGTTAAAAATGGTGCGGTCTCTCCAGTCGGTTAGTTTATAGGAATAACGAGGGCGCAAGTCGCCAT
>RGMU01000059.1 GCA_010021705.1 Chitinophagia bacterium
AAAATAGTCATCATGCACCCGGGGCCTATCAACAGAGGCGTAGAATTAGACTCAAATGTAGCCGATGGTGATGCCTCTGTAATATTAAACCAAGTAGAAAACGGTGTTGCCATTCGCATGGCTACCATATACCTGCTTGCCGGAAAAACTATTAATGACTAATCAATTTAAAGCCACCAACGCAAAGAATTAACCAAGATACGCCTCTATTTGCCTAATGCACTTTGTGTGCGGGGCGGTGTTAGAGTCGGCATACCAGTTAGCAGACCATTCAATGGCTTGCTCTGCATTGAGTAGGGGAGACCAGCCTAAGTGTTGGTTTGCCTTTGCGCTATCTAACAGCAGTAGTTTTGCCTCATGTAGGGCTGTGGCATCATAGTTGTTAAGGTATGTACCATGCCCAAATGCCTGAATAAAAATCTGCGTTAATGTTTCTACCGTTACTTTTTCGTCAGGGTTAGGTCCAAAGTTATACGCTTCGCAATACATGCCGGGTGCCTCGTTCATTTTAGCCCCTAATAGCAAATAACCGCATACCGGTTCTAACACATGCTGCCAAGGACGCACCGAGTGAGGGTTGCGGAGCACCACCGGTTGCCTGTCGGCTATTGCCCTCACTATATCGGGTATAATGCGGTCTTGCGAATAGTCGCCACCGCCTATCACATTGCCTGCCCTTGCCGATGCTATGCTTTTATGATGTTGGGCATAATGCTCCGGGTTAAAGTATGACCGTCTATAAGATTCTATCACTATTTCTGCTGCTGCTTTGCTGGCAGAATAGGGGTCATATCCGCCTAACTTATCGCTTTCCAAAAACGGTAGCCCGCGTTCCGGATTGTCATACACCTTATCGGTAGTTATCATCACACCCACGCACTGTCCCTCTAAAAAGCGCATAGCGTCTAATACATGCGCCGTGCCCTGCACATTCGTTAAAAAGGTGGATAAAGGCTGCGCATAGCCCCGCCTTACCAACGATTGCGCTGCAAAGTGAAACACAAAGTGTGGCTGTGCTTCAACTAAGGCACTTTTTAGTGCATCATAGTCATTAATATTGTTAAAAATGGATTTATCTATTAACGTATTACCATTTAAAAGCGCATATAAATCATTTTCACTTTCCGGTGGCAGTGCATAGCCGGTTACGTGAGCACCCAAATACCTAAGCACCTGCATCATCCACGCCCCCTTAAAGCCCGTATGCCCCGTTAAAAATACCCTCTTGCCTTTATAACAATTTTTTAAATATTCAAGGCGACTTACCATTTTTTCCATTGGGGGTGGGTTTGCCATAAATGTTCTAAGTCTTCTTTGTCCCGAAGGGTATCCATGCACTTCCAAAAGCCATGATGCCGGTAAGCCACAATTTCACCGTTTTTTGCAAGGTCATTCATCGGTTGGCGTTCCCACATCATATCATCGGCATCGTCTTTTAAGTAAGCTGCAATGGAGGGTTCTAACACAAAAAAGCCTCCGTTTATCCATGTTCCCGAATCTGCCGGCTTTTCCTCAAAGCTATTAATGATGCCGTTGTCTTCCATTGTAATCACCCCAAACCTGCTTGTTGCCTGAATGGCAGTCATGGTGCATATCTTTTTGTGGGCACGGTGAAAGTCCACTAATTGGTTGATGTTCACATCAGCCACACCATCGCCATAAGTAAGCATAAAAGGCTCATTGCCTATATAGGGCAATACTCGCTTTAGCCTTCCTGCGGTCATGGTATCTAAGCCGGTATCTATAAGCGATACCTTAAATGGTTCAGCACTATTTTTATGCACTATTTTTTCGCCGGTGGCTAAGTCCACCGTAATATCTGCATTATGAATAAAATAGTTGGCAAAATACTCTTTTATCATAGAGCCTTTATAGCCCAAGCATATAATAAACTCGTTATGCCCGTAGGCGGCATAAGTTTTCATAATGTGCCATAAAATGGGCTTACCGCCTATTTCTATCATGGGTTTGGGTCTTAGCACCGACTCTTCGGCTATTCTTGTGCCCCTGCCCCCTGCAAATATCACTACTTTCATATATGTAAGTGCAAAAATATTAATAAGGATATGTTGTGTTAAGCAGCTTTATATTCGTCAGAATATTCATCTGATTCGCTGTTCATACTATCTTCAAACTCGCGTTTGCCAATCAATCGCACCAAATCATCTTTGAACAACACCTCTTTTTTAAGTAATTCTTCAGCAATAATGGTAACCGATTCAATTTTATCGGACAATAGCTGTTTAACGCGCTCATAAGCGTCTGCCACCAATTTGCGCACTTCTTCGTCTATCATTTTACCCGTTTCTTCAGAATAGGGCTTAGAAAAGCCACTCTCATTTTGGGGGTCGTAGAACGAAATGTTACCTATTTTGCTGCTCATGCCATAGATAGAAATCATGGCGTATGCCATGCGTGTAACTTGTTGCAAATCACTTAGCGCACCTGTGGATATTTTGCCAAATACAATATCTTCTACCGCTCTACCGCCAAGTTTCATGCACATATCGTCCATTAGGTGTTCGGTAGTGCGAATGTACATTTCTTTGGGTAGGTATTGTGCATAGCCTAAAGCAGCTTCGCCGCGGGGCACTATGGTAACTTTTACCAAAGGGTGTGCGTGCTCTAAATACCAGCCTGACACAGCGTGCCCTGCTTCATGGAAGGCGATTATGCGCTTTTCATCGGGTGATATAATCTTATTTTTCTTTTCTAATCCGCCTATCACGCGGTCAATGGCATCGTTAAAGTCATTCATTTCCACCTCTTCTTTGCCTTTACGTGCTGCTATGAGGGCTGCTTCATTGCATATATTCGCAATATCTGCACCTGCAAATCCGGGTGTTTGAATGGCTAATTTTCTAATATTGAGGTCAGCAGATTTTTTGATGGGCTTTAAGTGAACGTCAAATATTTTCTCACGCCCCTTAACATCGGGTATGTCTATAGATATTTGCCTGTCAAAGCGTCCGGGTCTTAGCAATGCTGTATCCAACACATCGGGGCGGTTGGTAGCAGCCAATACAATAATGCCGGTATCTCCGCTAAATCCGTCCATTTCTACCAGCATTTGGTTAAGCGTGTTTTCGCGCTCATCGTTGCTCATCACTACATTTTTACCACGTGCGCGTCCTATGGCATCTATCTCGTCTATAAATACAATGCAGGGAGCTTTTTCTCTCGCTTGCTTAAACAAATCTCGTACACGGCTTGCACCCACGCCCACAAATAATTCAACAAAATCAGAACCGGACATGCTAAAAAAAGGCACTTGTGCTTCGCCTGCCACTGCCTTTGCCAATAAGGTTTTACCCGTACCGGGAGGACCTACCAGCAGTGCACCTTTGGGGATTTTACCGCCTAAGTTGGTATATTTTTTAGGATTTTTTAAGAAATCAACTATTTCCATCACCTCAACCTTTGCTTCATCTAAGCCCGCTACATCGTTGAAAGTGATAGACACTTTTGTGCCTTTTTCAAACAGTTGCGCTTTAGACTTACCAATGTTGAATATGCCCCCCGAACCGGCACCACCACCACCAATGCCAATTTTGCGGAACAGCACAAACCACATGGCAATAAGTATAAGCAAAGGTACTAAAATGCTTTGTATGCCTTTCAGATAGTCTCCCTGCTGATTATATACAATGGGTAGGTCGCTAATGCCGGGAATGGTTTTTTGCGCCTCTTCCTTTTCTTTTTGAAACTGCTCTGTGCTGCCTATGTTAAATGTAAAGGCAGGCGTTTTATCGTTGTTTACCAAACCGGAACCCGAAGGATATCTTGAGCTTGTGGCACCGGGTAGGGTGATGCCGGGTTTGTAATAAACTTCCACGCGTTCATTGTTTACCACCACCAATTTAGCCACCTTGCCTAATCTCATGGCTTCCTTAAAGTCCTGAAAGCTGTGCTCGGTATTGGTCATTTGCCCTATGTTGCTGCCCATTAATTGAAGGCTTATTATGATAAAGGCGATGATGCCGTATATCATATACGCATTAACTTTAGGACCTTTTTTGGGGTTGTTTTCGTTATTGTTGGTGCTGTTTTGGTTTTGCTGGTTATTCTCTTCCATCACGAGGTAATTAGCTTATTTTAGTTTAATTTTAACGATGTTCTTGTCTTGCTGCGTCTTCCCACAGGGTCTCAATAGAGTAAAATTCGCGCTGCTCTTCTTGAAAAAGGTGTACCACTATGTTCACATAATCTATCAGCGTCCATTTGTCGCCATATTCTACGTGATAGGGCTTTTCACCGGCTATGTTTTCTACTTCATCTATTAGAAAGTCTGCCATAGCTTTTATATGAACATTTGACGTGCCTGTGGCAATGATAAAGTAATCGGCTACGGCTTCTTCTATTGGCTTTAAATCAAGAGAGAGGATATTAAGTCCTTTTTTTTCGCTTAGCTTGGCGGTTATAGTGCTAAATAGAATACTATTTGTATTCAACTTAGCGGTTGCCTTTAGTTTTTCCTTCAAAAGTGCTTTTGTTCGTTGCAAATGGTTTAGTATTGCGTTTGTATTGCGGTTTGGGAAATTAATTTTCAAAGTTATAGCTTTTTTCCAAATCTGTAGTTTATCTTTACTAACTTCTTCATGTTAATTAAGCTATACAACACAGACAGCACCAATAACCATGCCATGCGTTGCATTAATGAGCGCATTGCCGGGCACGGATGGGTGATATATGCACACCAACAAACAGACGGTAAAGGGCAAAGAGGCAATAAATGGAGTGCAGAACCGGGTAAAAACCTACTATCATCGGTTGTTTTAGTGCCAAATGTGCCAATAGAGCACCAATTTTTGTTTAATGCAGCCATTACTACTGAAATAGTTAAATATTTGAAACAAGCTGCCCAAATAGACAACATCGCCATTAAATGGACAAACGATATAATAATAAATGACAAAAAGGCAGGCGGCATATTGATAGAAAATGTGCTGCAAGGTGCAATATGGCAGTATGCAGTGGTAGGGGTGGGGATTAATGTGCTACAAACAACTTTCCCTGACAATTTGCCACACGCAACGTCTCTTTGCCTTCACTCCAATGCTACGTTTGATATTGGCAACTTAGCCGAAGAATTAGGCAATGCTTTAGTGCGTAGGTTAAAAGAAGGCATAGACGAAACTGCTATAGAAGGTTATAACAGCCTGCTATATAAAAAGGGGGAATGGCAACGGTTTATGGCAAAAGACATACCCGTAGAGTACAGTATTAATGAGGCACTACCCAACGGCTTGCTAAGCGTTACAGACAATAACGGCAACAATTTATTCCTTACACATGGCTCTGTGCAGTGGGTGTATGGTACTTAAAGCAATACTTTAGGTAATATTAGTGCACCACCGTAAACTGTGCCGTACCAATTCCTCCGCCACCTATAATACGGCAAATGTATATGCCGTTGGCAAACGAAGCGATGTCTATGCTTGCGGTGGTTTTACCATTGGGTATATCCACCTGTGATAATAGCCTGCCATACATGTCATATATCAACACTTGCTTGGCATTATCGTTGCTGTAAGTATAGTTCACTTCTAACACGTCTTTAGCCGGGTTAGGGAACAGGTTTATGCTAAGGTTTTGGGGTGTATTTTCCACTGACGAATTGTCATACAATCGGCGTTTATATATGTTTACCCCGCCGGTAGATGTGCCTACTATCATTTCTAACACACCGTCTCCGTCTATGTCGCCTATGGTGGGAGCATTTCTTAAATTGGCATACACACCGGAAAACAGTCCCGGATTATTATAGCGGTTGTGTAGTGAGTCTATAAACGAAAACTGCGAATCAAGCAAAGAATAGGTTAGGGTAGTGTCGCCGGTGGCTATGCCGTCAAACTTGTATAAATTGCCTGAATTACTGCCTAAAAGTAAATAATCTCTGCCGGTTGCGCTGTCTAATTTGCCTATAAATGGTGTGCTGTAGCAACCTAACACTTGGTTAGCATCACATTTAATATGCCCCAATTCTTTGTTTACTAACTGTAAACGAAATACCCCTGAACCGGTTGACACATTTCTGTAATATTGTATTGTACCATAGTTGTTGCCTATCACTAAGTCGGGCTTGCCGTCTCTGTCCACATCATAGATAAACGGTGCTGCGTTGCCGTCTGCATTTATTACCGTACCGGTAACGTCTGTAACCTGTAATTGGCTGATAACCCATACCGGCGGCACGGCATTGGAAGTAGCTATGTTTTTGAAGAAAGACATGGTGCCGTCTGTGTGCCCTATCAGCAAGTCGGTTTTAGCGTCTCCGTCAAGGTCGCCCACTGCGGGTGCTATGCCTCTAAAGTGGAAGGTATCTAAGTTTAAGAAGTTGCGCCTTTGTAGGTCAAACGAGCCTGCCCCGCCGGTAGATGTATTTTGCAGGTACAGCATCCGGCTTTCTTTGTTGCCGGTAGCGGGCATATAATAGCCGTCTGAGCCTATAAATAGGTCTAATTTACCGTCTTTGTTAAAGTCAAACAGCATGGGATAGGCATTAGAACCGGCATCTAAGGCTTTGTCTATCAAAAAGGTATCACTTTGAAAACGCCAGTCCGGAAAGCCGGTTGTGGTATAGTTTTTATAAAACCATATACAGTTGTAGTTTTCTGATGTATTGGGCGTGTTCGGTGCAATTAACAGGTCTTTTTTGCCGTCTTGGTCTATATCTATGTTAAAGGCGGCAGGCCATAAGGGTATGTTCACTGTTTTCCCCCCCGACTGCCAAAAAGTATCTTGCCACACTATGGTATCTATGGCTAAGCCGTATTCTCTTTTTCCGTTTTTCAAGAAGGTCATTTGCGCAAACGATACACTGCCGTCTAAGCAGTCGTAGTCGCCGTCCATGTCCCAGTCAAATAGGCATAGCGTATTGCCGGTATGTGTGGGCTTGCTTGCGCTGCCGGTAGTGCGCATAAGCGAAGAATTATCGCAGGTTCTGCCCAAAAAGTGCGTTCTGTAATACCCTTGATACACTTTGCCCCAGCAGTTGTCTTTGAGGGCTATTTTAATACTGTCGCAAGGCAAACCGTTTTCAACCCTTAAATTTTTATAATAATTGATAAATCCGCCCAATATATTAAAACTTAAAAAGTCTAAGTCTCCGTCATTGTCCACATCTACAATTGCGGGTATATCGCTTGGATTGTTAAAGGCATTGGCGGGTCCGCCGGTGCGCCTGTCGTTGGTATAAAAAAGCTCTTGGTAATACGTAAAACAAAGCTGATTAGCAGTATTATAATACCCTTTATAGACCATAAAACCCGTTGTTCCTTGTTCAAAAAGGTCGGCTATGTTATCGCAGTTATAATCGGCTAAAACAAGATATTGATACACCGCAGGAAAGTTTTTTTCATAAGCAGGGTAGTAGCGGTAGTCCGGTGTGGTGGCAGTTCCTTTATTCAAAAAGGTTTTTACACCTTTATAATTTTCAAAAACTACCAAATCCTTTAGCCCGTCCCTATTCAAGTCTGCCATAGCAAACTGCGGATTGTTAAAGCCCCCGCACCATGCCAATGTTTTTTCTATCCCTGCCTCTTTTACTTTAATGTTATATTCAGGGTAAAACATATACTGCCCATAGCAACACACCGAAAATGCTACGGCTATTAAAAAAAATAAAACGCGCTTTGTCATAATTAAGTAGCGAATATACTACAATATATTGCCATTACTAATAGACGCACTTTTTGGGGTAAAAGATAGTTTTGGCGGGAATTATGTCTGAACTGTGATTTTTGTGAAGTGTATAACGACTATGACAAGCGTAGGGGCTGAAAATTTTCAGCCCCTACATTAATTTTTTATCAATATTTTTTCACAATATTCACATAAATCACAGTTCAGACAATTACTCCACCACCATTACTTTTTCCACCCACTTGCGGGTAGCAGTGGCTATAGTTAGCATATAATTACCCTTAGCTAAGCCGGAAAGGTTAAGCGTTTGGCTGAGGCTGGTAGCTTGCTGTGTGGCTACTACTTTGCCGGTGATGTCTGTTAGTATGATAGTAGCATTTTCGCTACCCTCCGGTAGGGATATGTTAAGCACATCGCTTGTAGGATTGGGGTAGATGCTAACATACGTTTGTACACTTTCCGGTAGGTCATTGCCGTTAGCGTCTTTGGCTGCTATTACGGTTATGGTGCGGGTGGCACTGTTGCTCAAACCACAACTATTGTAGCGGGTAAAGCTGATAGTAGCCGTGCCGGCACTCATGCCGGTTATAGTGCCTGTGCTGCTGTCTATCATTGCCACACCGGGGTCGCTACTACTCCACATTCCGCTTGGGCTGGCATTGTGGAA
>RGMU01000060.1 GCA_010021705.1 Chitinophagia bacterium
ATGGCTATTATCCTCACTCCTATCATTTATTTTATTGAAATGGCTATTGAAAAATATATTGGCAAAGAGGAAACTGCCGAAATGAAAAGAATAGCCATGCAATAATTGCTATAGTTCAACCCATTTTACTAAGCTATTCCTAAGCACTTTTACTATTTCCTCTTCTTGCTGCTTTAGCTGTAGCCTGATAGGCGTAAACAGCCATGTTGTTTTTAGTCTATTCAGCTTGTCTTGCGGGGGGCTTATAAACAAGCGCGCCATCAACCGCATGGGCACATTACTTGTAAATGTGGTACTTAGCTTTACAAAAAACACTACAGTTTGCGCATCACATTTTTCTAATATGGGCTTTAGGTGTTTAGGCGGGCATAAAGAAGATATACACAAAACTGCGCCTGTTTTGGGATTATAATATTCTTCTAATGATATGTTATGCTGCCATTCCGAAGCACTGATGTTTTGCATTACCGGATGCAGGTCGGTATCAGTTACCATAAAGGGTGTTTCGGGAATATAGCCTACTTTAAGCTCTTTTTTGCTAAGGTTTTCATATATAGCCCAAACGGTGTTTTTATAACGATTGAGCATTTCTATCATATAAGGTGAATGGTCATACCTTTCCGGTAAACTTGTGTAAAAAGACGCATAGTAATGCAAATGCGAAGCGTAAGGCTCAAACAGTTCGGGCACGCGCACTACCAATTCTTTGTTTTTGGCATATAGCTTCCACACTATGCGCCTAACGTCATCTCCGGACTCAAAACGCTTGTAGTTCAGCAGGTCGCCGTTTACTCGCCTTAATTGCTCTATTCTTATATCCTGCGATTCTGTTTTTTTAGGATAAATTTCATCTATCGCTACTGACACCGCACTCGGAATACGGTGAAAATAGCCCTTTATGGGCTGCTTTAGCGCAAACGAGCACAAATGGAACATATCTTGAAAATAAACATACCCCCCTTTTAATTCATATTCCTTTACATCATGCAGTTGCAAGTGGCTTTTACCGGCAATTTGCCATTTACGGTTGCGTTTGCGGGTGGATAGTAAACTAAAACTGTCGGTAAGCCGATTATCGTCATAGACCAACTTACCCGTTACAAAGCCCAAAAATGGCTTCCAAACACCGGGTAGGGTAGCCTCTAAATGCACATTGCCCCACCTGCCCTCGTTTTCTGCCCTAAATTGCACATCTAATAGTTGTTCTTGCTTTTTAGACAACCATAGATAGTGCAACCAACATACTAAGGCACTTAATATAGAAAGAACGATAAGCACAATCAGGCTAAAAGCAGCAATTTTTAATAGCAACACCACAAAAGGAAACATGGCAGAGGGAGCCTCCCCCTTTACGGGCTTGTGATATAGCCATTTGCCTATAATATAGGCTGTTATCCCTATCAATAAGGCATTCCACGTGATGGGGATATACTGCACTATTTTCACCCATTGCGCTTGGGCTTTTTTCCATTGCATAATAGTATGCAAAGTAAATAAAGATACTGTTTAGCAATGGCTATACTTTGTTAAAAAAATAAATCTCGCACATTTTACCCGTTTGGCACGCATTTTGAACGAATAGTTATGTTATTGTTATTCGCAATAATTTCGTTCATTCTAAATACATAGTGTTATGAAAAAAGGTCTCTTATTATACAGCTTTTTACTTTTCCTTAGCCCCATTTATGCGCAAAGAAATTGGGGCAATCACAACAGCGGCTACCGCAACGAAACCTCTTTTACAATCGGTAACAGCCTTAATATCACTTCTCCAAGCGGTGAACCTTTTTTGCTGCTTATCAATGGTGTACAGCAAAATCAGTATCCCCAAGCCCGCATTGGCATAGATAATATACCTTATGCTAATGCTGAAATAAAAATTCTATTTACCGACAATGCCACTTATCCGCTTTGCAAGCGCATACAGCTGGCAGGGTATATGGACAATGAGCCTCTAGTTACCACACTAAAAGTAGTTAGGCAACGCAATGGTATGCCCCGCTTAGTGTTTGTTCAAGCATCTGCCATAGAACAGGGTTATTGCAACACCCAAACCGGCTATACCGCACATTTTAACGGAACGGGTTGCGGAAACCCTACGGTTACCATTACCAATCAGCCAATGGATAATGCCCGCTTTGCTGCTGCTATCTCAACTATTAAAGCCTCAAGCTGGGACGACACAAGGCTTTCTACTGCTAAAACCATTGCCGCAAGCAACTATTTTACCACTGCTCAAGTAATAGAAATTTGCAAGCTGTTTACATGGGACGATGCCAAACTTAGCTTTGCCCAATTTGCCTACAACAGAACCACAGACCCCAACAACTACTTTAATGTTACCACCGTATTCACATGGGACGACTCTCGCCAAAAACTTAACAACATGATTAGTAGCTACCGCCAGTAGCGAAACAAAAAGGGGTTGCATAACGCAGCCCCTTTTTTATTGCTATTTTTTCTTAGCTACTACCACAAAGTTTAGTGTGATAAAATCATCATCATAATCCCATTTTTCTAATAAAGAGTACCATATATTTATGGCATATTTAAGGCAATAACGATGAAATATTCTTAAAATTGCTCTGAATATGCCTTTTTTGCCCCTGGTGCTACTCATAATAATGTTTTGGCGCATTTGCCCCAATAAAGCCCATTTACCACCATTGGGCTTTATGTATTCAATGGCCAAGCCCGCATTTTCAAATACTGATTGCAAGCCATATTTCGTAAACCTAAAAAAATCGTACGGCATTTCATGGTGCTGCCATGCCATAGGAACAGATAGTATGATATAACCGTCCTTTTTAAGAATGCGGGCTGCTTCGCTAAGCATTTTTCTGTGGTCGGCTACGTGTTCCATTACTTGAGTACTAATTACCGTATCAAACGAAGAATCCCCAACCGGTATAGCATCTGTGGTGCACAGAATATCCACACTATTGTCAGAAGACTGCACAACATCGCAACCCTTATAAGATTTTATGCCTTGAAACAAAGGCAAATAGGGTTTGTTGCCACACCCAATGTCAAACACATCACCTTTGCCATATTGGGCAATAGCTGCTTTAAGGTCTGCAAACAATGGCTTATAGGCTAAGTATAAAGGGTCTTTAATAGAGGTTTTAATTGTAGAGAGCCTCTCTAAATTTTGTTCTCGCATCTTATGTTTTTACGAACGTTATAATAGCAGTATGCTAAAACATACTCCCAAAAAGCTCTAATATAACCATTATCTTATTAAGGTTACATTGCCTCGTTTGTTAATAACTTTTCCGATATGGCTAATAGCCTGCACCTCATAAATATAAACGCCCATCGGTTGGGTTTCTCCGTTGTAGATACCGTCCCAGCCTTCTTGCATATCCTTGCTTTCGTACACCACATTGCCCCACCGGTTATATATTCTGAAATAGTTAAGCGAAGCCATACCGCGCAGCTGTACCTTAAACTTATTATTGATACTTTGCCCGGGCGTAAACGCATTGGGTAGTTTTATCACGTCCTCTTCCGTAAAAATAAGACTAATAGAATCTATGGCGTTACAGCCGTCTGTTGTCGTACCGGTTACATAATAGGTGGTGCTAATGCCAACCATAGCCGTTGGATTAGGTGCTGTAGGATTGTCCAAACCTACCGTAGGAAACCAACTATAATACGAGCAGTTGCTTATGGTGTTCATCGCATACTTTTCTCCGGCATATACCTGAGCTGTATCCGGCAACGAAATCACGGCAGCAGGATAAACCCTAATATTCACACTACCCGTATCTGTACAGCCAAAGTATGACCGTGCCGCTATGTGGTATTTTATGTTTGATATGGGGTATAATACTGTATTGCCCGCTTTGGCATCTGCCACATAACGCTCCGGATACCAATGATAGCTTTGCACCGGTATAGAAGGGTTAAATTGTATCACTACAGAGTCATGCGGACAAATAGCCATAGCAGTATCCAATAAGTTAAAATGATTAGGGTGTACCCATAGCCATGCCGAGTCATAACCAACACAACCCGCAGATGTTGAAACTTTCAACCACAGCTTGGCGGTATCTTGCGCGTTAAACACAACACTTAAAGTGGTACTATCATCAAGCTGATTATTGGGTTTCCATAAATAGCGATAACCGCTATACCAGCCCGGTGTTACCATACCTCGCAAATGGAGTGTATCTCCGCGGCATACGTCTTTGTTACCGCCCAGGTACACATCGGGTTGTGGCTGTACGTCAATGTAAAATGAATCGGCTACGGGAGGACAGTCTGCGGTGGTAATGTCTATGCGGTACATTGCCGAAGTATCGGGGCGAATAAGGGGCAATAGGGTATTCGGTAAGGCTATACCCGCAGTAGGCAACCAATGTATAGCATAAGTTGCTCCTACCATTAAATTATTAGCTATCACTTGCACAAATTGACCTTTACATATTGCTGTATCTCTGTTAAAAAGCACCAATGAATCATAAATAATTCTTATGCTTATACTGTCTATCCGCTCACATCCGTTTTCGAACACTTTTAACCAATAAGTACCCGAAGCGTTCACCACATCTGCGTTGGTAGTAGTACCGGTGCTCCACAAATAAGTAGTACCGGTAGGGTAGGTGTCAAGTGGTGCAAGTGTTACGGCACCCGGGCGGCAGTAAGTCGTGTCATTGCCTAACCTAACAGCATAATCAGGAGTTATAACAATGTTAATGCTATCTCGCTTCACGCAATAGCCCTGTGTTACTTGCAGCCAATACATGCCCGATGTTGTTGTGGCTATGGTAGGCGTAATATCTCCCGTGTTCCACAAATAGAATGCAGAAGAAGGATAGGTATAAATGGAATGAAGATATACAGGGTCAGACTGGCAATAGGACGTATCATTGCCTAAGAACAGCGGAAAGTTAGGGCTTACGTTCACACGCATAGAATCGGTGCTTTGGCAGCCGTTACTATCCACCCGCACCCAATAGTTGCCCGTTGTGTTAATGGCAATAGAGTAGGTGCGTGCCCCCGTATTCCATAAGTAAGACACACCCGCAGCGGGGGGTACATTAGCCGTAATGGAAGTACCGGCACAAAAGCCCGTATCGTTGCCTAATCTTACTATTGGATTGGGCTTATATACAAAATTTACCGTATCCCTGCCCACACAACCATTTTCCGTAACCGCTAACCAATAGCTACCCGTAACCGTAGGGCTAATAGAGGCTGTTGTTGCCCCGGTACTCCACAAATAGGTAGGTGCCGTATAGCCCACCGAAGACTGAAATGTTACGCTACTACCTGCGCAAATTGCCGTATCATTGCCTAAAAGCACAATAGGACGCACATTAGTGTTGACATACACCGAGTCTATGGCGGTGCATATTTTCCGTAATGCAATATCATCCATCGCAAAATCATTACCAAACGAAGCCAAATTAGTATTGTAAAAGCATATTGTAGCCGTAGTGGCAGCACCACTGTTCCACACGCTACCTCCGCGCACCCATGTGCCTACAGCCGTAGGATTGATGGTAAAGGCAGTAGTACCATTTATACTCACAGTAACATTAGGCGGGGCGGTAACATATAGATTGGTAAACCATGCCGATAAATCATAGTTTGTATAAGGCTCTACCGGTATGGTGATGCAGTATGTACTTACTCCCGCTGATGTAACGCCATCTACAATCAGCATACTGCCGCTACCCGTTGTATGGTCACCAATGGCAGCCCAAGCACCATTAAAAGTGCGTGGATTTGTACCTATCCCAAATTGTCCGGGAGACGTTGAAGAAGTGCGGTAGCTATGCCCACTTGTAAATGCAGTGAACCCATGACTGAAATCTCCGTTAGGAATCAGGTTGCGGCGTTGTAGTGAATTAGTAGTAATCCTGTACCAGCCCGATGTCGTTGTTGTTAAGGTAGGGTTGAAAATAGAAGGATTAGATAAACCGGTTGTAGGACTCCAATTCACGCTAAGCAAAGAATCCGAACCTGAAAGGCTCGCACTAAGCACTGTAGAGCTATCCGAGCAAAGCCTGATAGTATCTGCAAGTGTTATTATCCCGCATGGGGAGGTTGAACCGCAGGCGTAGCTGGCGCAGGAGGTATCGCTTTCATACACAATAGACGGATTGCCTCTTAGTGAAGAAACTGTGCCGTATATATCAAACCCTGCCGGATTAGAGCCGGCTGTGCTCACATTGTAGTTATGGCATAATACATTAATTCGGTGTGTGCCTGCTGTTAAATAAATAGTCTGGCTAAAATTTGTAAATGTACTATAATTAGTAGAAGAGGTGCTCGCTGTTTGAGAAAACCCTAATACAATAGAACCGTCCACGTCAATACGGCTTATGTAGTT
The DNA here is from genome assembly GCA_010021705.1 of Chitinophagia bacterium. Classification (GTDB taxonomy): domain Bacteria; phylum Bacteroidota; class Bacteroidia; order Chitinophagales; family Chitinophagaceae; genus RGMU01. The sequence continues at coordinate 6,344 of RGMU01000060.1, forward strand.
GTCATTAGCTATATAAATATTAATGGTAATGCTATCATTTTGACATAGCTTAAATGTTCTACCTAAAGTCATGTTATAAGCGGTGGTGCCGGTACCGTCAGTAAAATAAGCATTGGAGTTAAGGCATGAAATCCACTGACCGGGATTGGTAGCGGGGTTGGTAGCCCATGCACCAACGCGAGGAATAATAGATGCCGGGCTTCCCGCAGATGAAGCCCCTGCAATGCTTGAAGTGGCATTGACTACTATCCAGTGCGGGTCGTTAGATGGTGTAGAGGCTGTGCCGGTAGGCAGGGCTGTAAATGTGGTTACATCCATACCCGTATTTATTGGTATGTATGTTACCAAGCATTGTGCCGTTACCTTAGCGGCAACGGCTAAAACAACCAATAAAAGACTAAAAATTCTTCTCATAAGTAGCATATACCATAATAGAGCGCGAATTTAACGCTAAAAGTTGGTAATAGAGAAAAATTTTATCATTATTAGGTGGAAAGTGCTTAATTGTAAAGAAAATATAATAATCCTTTGCAGCAAGTGTTGATAAAAAGTGAGCGGTGATATAAAAATCCATAGTAACTTTGGCAATACATTTCAATAATATGACTCCTGAGCTTATACTAAATACAATGATGAATAAAGACTACTTCTCGCAATGGATGGGCATTGAAGTAGATGAAATAAGAGAAGGCTTTTGCCGGCTACATTTTACCGTGAAGGAAGAGATGCTTAATGGCTTTGGCATAGTGCATGGAGGTATTGTTTTTGCAGCAGCCGATAGTGCTTTTGCCTTTGCCTGTAACTCACATGGTAAAATAAGTGTGGCTCTTGATGTAAGCATTAGCTTCTTAAAGCCGGCAGCTATTAATGAAGTGATAACCGCAGAAGCCAATGAAATACACACCGGCAACAAAACTTCTTTTTATGATGTTACCGTCTATAACCGGCAAGATGCTATCATTGCCGTGTTTAAGGGCACTGCCTACCGAACTGTTGACCACGTTGTTGAAACACACGCCAAAGCCGACTAACAATCCTTATTCCCCGTTTTGTGAAGCACATTTGTACGCTATTTCTGCTCCTATTTGCCATGCAAGCCCAAGCACAGTTTACCGGTGTGCAAATAAGAGCCGAACATGGGCATACCATTAAACTTTACCTTAACAACAAGCTGCAAACCGATAGTTTTTCCACTTTGCTGAAAGTATGCTGTTACAACATAGACTATGTAGATGCCAAAGTGATAGTGGACAGCAATATAGTGATAGAATCCCCGCTTAACTTACGCTTTGGCTACTTTGTTTATTATTCAGTTAACCAACATGCCATAACCTTCGAAAGCTTTGAAGAGCTACCGGAATATTTACAAACTCAAACCGTACCTAAATTGTTAAATATTCCAGATAAAAAGCATACCAATCTCAAGGATAGCACACTTTTTGCACAAAGGAATAGCATAGCGCAGCCCCAATTAGAGCTTATTACAGACGAGCAGTTTATAGACTTTTATGCCTTTATCAACGGCTTAAAATTTGAATACGAGCAGCTTAAAGAAGCTAAAGGAGCACTAAAACGCTATCGCTTTACGTCAAGACACATCAAAGTAATTATGGGTGTATTCAGCCATGAAAGCACCATGATGGAGTTTGCCAAATATGCCTACGATTTTGTAGAAGACAAGCCTAAATTTGATATAGTTACCAATGCCCTGAATAATATTATCAATAAGCAAGCTATGGAAGCCTTTATTAGCAGTAAACGGTGATGATATTTGATAGATATTAGTAATCACAAAGTTAAAACCTTATATTTGCCTCAATAAACTGCATTTCAAAAAATTATGATAAAGAAAATAGGATTATTGGTAGTTATTTTAGCCATAGTGGGTGGTGGTGTATTCTATTATATGTGGAACATGCCTCACAAAAAAGTAGAAGACATGAAGGGGCTGGCTATCACTGCCACGCA
>RGMU01000007.1 GCA_010021705.1 Chitinophagia bacterium
CGCACCAAAAAATATGAACAAGGCATAGGCTGGACTTTTCATGGGCATGAGGCTGTGGGCGAGCGCATGACCATGAAAATATTTAAGCACCTTAAACTACCACAGCAAGACAACATGAAGTATGTGGCAAAGCTCGTGCTGCTGCACATGCGCCCCAAAGTGCTGTCAAAAGACGAAATTACCGACAGTGCCATACGCCGCCTGCTATTTGATGCCGGAAACGACCTTGAAGACTTAATGATACTTTGTGAAAGCGACATTACTTCAAAAAATAGGCAAAAAATAGCCCAATACCTTGAAAACTATGAAATAGTTAAAAAACGATTAATTGAGGTAGAAGAGACCGACCGCATTCGTAATTGGCAGCCACCCCTATCAGGCGATGACATTATGCGCATCTTCCAAATCAGCCCAAGCAGGGAAGTAGGCATCCTCAAAAATGCCATTAAAGACGCTATATTAGACGGAGACATCCCTAACGACTACCACGCTGCCTACAGCCTATTGCTGCAAAAAGCAGCCACAATGGGCTTGTTTCCCAAAGAGTAAAAAATTTCATTTTTTATACCACGCTTTGTTTGGCTAATATTTATTATCTTTCATTGAAATTCCGCTATTTTGTGCTTTATTGTTGATGAAGATAGCCGTAGTACACGATTGGTTTAGTGCAAATGGCGGTGCCGAAAAAGTGGCAGGTGCTATTTTAGACTGCTTTGCCGGGCATTCGTTAGACGTTTATACCCTATTCAATGCCTTTAAGGGGAGTGATAAGGAAAGTATTTTAAGGCAGTATGCCATACACACTTCAGTGCTACAGCATATACCGGGCATTAATAGCCATTACAGGCTGTTTTTTCCGCTTATGCCGATTATTATAGAGCATATGACGATAAAGCACAAAGACCTTATTTTATCTACGTCTCATGCGGTGGCTAAGGGCATTAGCTATACACCCGGCACGCTGCATATTTGCTATTGCCACACGCCCATGCGCTATGCGTGGGATATGTATGACGAATATTTAGCTGACCATGGATTGAAAAATTCTTATTTATATGCCCGGCTTATGGAATATATGCGCCAATGGGACGTGAAAACGGCAAGCAAGGTGCACTATTTTATAGCCAATAGCAGGCACATAGCCCAAAGGATAAAAAAATGCTATAACCGGGAGGCAAAGGTGATTTACCCTCCGGTGAGGGTGGATACATTTCCGTTGAACACCGAACAGCGACAGGACTACTACTTGTGTTTAGGGCGGTTTGTGCCGTATAAAAAAATAGACCTTATAGTTAAAGCATTTAGGCAAATGCCGGATAAAAAACTGTACTTGATAGGGGCGGGCTATGCTACGCAACAGTTTAACGCATTGGTGGCTGATGCGCCCAATATTCAACATTTGGGTTTTCTTAGCGATGAGGCAATGATAGGGTATATAGCCCATGCGAAGGCATGTATTTTTGCAGCCAAAGAAGACTTTGGCATACAATGCGTGGAGGTGCAGGCATGTGGCACGCCGGTGATAGCCCTGCGCTATGGAGGGTATTTAGAAACGGTGGTAGAGCACCAAACAGGCTATTTTTTTGAAGAACAGACGGAAGAGTCGCTTACGGCTACTGTGCACGCTTTTGAATCCAATCCGCTTACAGAGCATGCGCGTATTCGCGAACACGCCTTACAGTTTTCGGTAGAGCGTTTTAACGATGAAATGCAGCAGTTTGTGCGTGAATGCTATACTTCTTTTTACCAAAAACCTTTTTATGAATAATTACACATTAACCGATAGAATAGTAGCCACTTTGCTGCTGTGCTCCATTTTTTTGCCGTTTGTGGTGCAAGTGCCCGTTACGGGCTTAGCTGTTGTTTATTTTTTGATACGCGATAGAGCGGCACTAAAACGGGTTGATAAGGGGCGGCTGTTGGCAGCGTTTTGCTTGGGGGGCTTATACCTTCTATACCCTTTAGCGTTGCTGTTTACGCCGCCGGACTTTATGCCGGTAGCGCGCACTTTGTGCGAATATAAGGTAGCCTATTTGCTGCTACCGGTAATGTTTAGCTTGTTTTCACCGGGCACTTTGCGTTTATTGCACAGTTGCTTAATTAGCTTTGCGATAGCCTCACTACTGATAGCGTTGATAGGTAATGCTGCATTTTTGATAGAGTATGGGGTGGTGAAGCACAGCTTTGAAGGGGTAAACCATGTTACTTACCGTGTATATTTTGAAAGCATTGTGGGGCAGCATCCTACGTATATGAGCATGTATTTGGTGTTTGCGGCGGGTATATTTTTTATGCCGTCTGCTATAGGGTGGGTGGAGAAGTATAAAACATTGGGTATTTATTTGGTATTATTGTTATTGCTGCCGTTATTGTCTAAAAGCCCTATTTTTACGTTTATGTTGATTGCGCTGCACCAAGCGTGGCTATCACGCGCTGTGCTTAAAAAGCACCTTTGGAAAATAGGGATTGCGGTGTTGCTATTTGTACTAATCGGCATAAAAGTGCCCTTTATAGCGCAACGCATGGGTGAGCTAACGTCTTCTTTATCGGGTAGCATGAAAGGGAAGGTGATAGAAAACTCTATAGAAGCGCGCAAGCTGATAGGGGTGGTGGATAAGGACATGCTAACGCATTATTGGCTATGGGGCTGCGGACCGGGCAAAATGCTGCATTTGCTGCATGTACGCTACTTTTGCTATTCGTTGTTTCATGGCACAGACGTTAAGTTTTATGACCCGCACAATGAGTATTTGGTCCATTGGCTATCTTTAGGGTTGCCGGGTACAGGGCTGTTTTTACTTACGATGCTTATGCACTTTAGCCGTAGCCTACGCACTAAAAATTATCTGTACCTGTATTTGTGTATGATAATTTACATTACTGCTTTTACGGAGAGCATACTTACGGTGCAGCGAGGGATATTGTTTTTTAGTATATTAATGTCTTTGTTTTATTTTAAAGGTGGTGAGGGTGATATGTCTGAACTGTGATTTATTTTATTTGGGTGAATACTGTAAAAAAAATAATAAAAAATTAATGTAGGGGCTGAAAATTTTCAGCCCTTACGTTAATTTTTTATCAATATTTTCACACCATCACAAAAGCCCTACAAATCACAGTTCAGACAATACTTCTATCGCCTTACTTCAATCTTTTCTTTGTGCTGTTTATTGCCGTTGTTCAGGTATAGGGTATATATGCCTGCGGGTAGGGTGCGCACATCAAAGGTGTAGGATATGGTGGGCTGCACACGGTCAATTTGGCTTACTACTCTGCCGGTAGCGTCTATTAATTGTGCTTCAAAGTTGTTTTCGGCTATAGGTTGTATGAAAAAGTGAAAATAGTCGGAGGCGGGGTTGTTTTCTATAAGCACTGAAAGTGCTTTTGTGTTGGCAAGCACGGGCACAGAGCTGGTGTAGGTTACAACGGTATCGGTAATGGTAAAGTGCCCGCCATGAAAGCCGGGTGAGTCAAGGTTGCCGGCTTTTACTACGCCATAGTAAGTATTGCCTAAGATGTAGGGGAATGCGGGTTTTAGGCTATCGTTTAGGGTAACGAAGTAGCAATAAGTGCCTGCGGGATATTCGGGAGTTTTGCACCATCTGCCGTTGTGCTCGTCAAGGTCGCCATAGTGGGCTACATATTCATAGTCTTGTATGTAGCAGCCTAAAGGGAAAGAGGTTGAAATGGCAGGTCCGTAATCGGCAGAGGACAGAGAAGTGCCGTCAGGGAGGGAGGTACGGTCTGTGATAGACCTAAGCTTGAAGCTGGAGCGCATTCTTTTTATGGCACCTGTGCCGTTGGTGTCGGTATAGGCATAAGCACCATAGATGGGGTATCCGTCAAAGGCGTAGCCGATGATTGGGGAATGGTGTGTGCTGTCGGTAGTAGAATAGAGGCATTTAGGGCTGGCATGGTGGTGATATTCACCAAACTGCTGCGGGTGTCCTAAACAGTTGTCAAAGCTCACATATTCAAAGTAATAGCCGTTTTGTAGCCATACGTTGCGATTGTTGTAGGAGCGTGCATCAGTGGCAGAAAAGGCAGATACACCATTGGAAAATACGGCAATATGCCCCATGCCTACTTTGGTAAATGCTCCCGTTTGTGGCTGCGGGTGGCGGGGGAAGCAATAGACAAAATTTTGATTGCTTGCCACGTTGGGGCTACCGGTCCAGGGTCCGATACTGTAGCCCGGTATGCAGGTGGCACTTACATACACGTTGTTGGTTGAATATTGTACTAATTGTACGTTGCTGGGTATGCCTGCGTAGCCGGTGGCACCGGTAGTGTTTCTAATCCATGTAGATACTTCAGGTCCTTGGGCAAAGCCTATTAGGCTGGCGAAGAGGGCTAAGGATAATAGTGTTATGTGCTTCATATAAATTGCTTTCCTATATAGACGCACCATAAGGGGTTTTCCTTCTATGGTAAGGAAAATATATTTCGGAGGTTAATCTACCTCTCTTACTATCCAATCGGGGCTGTCGTTGTACAAGTTCAAAATAATTATAACATCTTTATAGCGTTTTTCGCCTTTTATGGTCATCATAATATTGGCAGTGCCAATAACGCCGTCTTTGGAAATAGAGCGTTGCACGTAGCCCATAGGAAAGCGGGTAAAGCCACTGTAATTGCCTATTTCTTCAATCGTTTTTTTATCATGTGCCAAGTAAATTCTGGCTGCCTTGTAGGCATCAGATGTGCGCACCATATACACAAGGCTTAGCTTGCCTATAAGCAACAGGCTTAGCAATACAATGCCTATAATTTCGCCCCATATTGGTTTGCGAATATATTTTTTTATGGTAACGGTATCAAACAAAAAGCTAATGAAAGCAAATATAAAGAAAGTCCAGCCTATGGTGCGGCTGTCCCAAAAGAAAAATATGTCTGCCATTCGGCTGATGTAGCCATATACTATCAGCAGCAATGCTACTGCCATAGAAAACAGCGTAAGTGCACTAACCCTTGATAAAAAATCCATAGACTAAACTGTATCAATAAAAAAACGGTAGATTTTCCCCTATTTTATTTGAATTTTAGGGCAAGATAATACACTGTTGCCATATATCATAACATATTGCTAATTCGGGGCAATAAACGTGTTTTAATGCTTGGATATAGAGGAAAAGTTGGGGTATGTGATATATAAAAAAAACACTAATTTTGTGTTTTTTATTTCTTTTAATAGAACAAAATGAAACCAAGTAGCTTATGCCTTGTTTTAGTCCTATTAATGGCAGTTGTTGTGCATGGGCGGAGAAAAGAAGTGCCACATTTAGCGCATCAAAAACACAATTATCATTCTATATTGGTAAAAACTGCGTCTTTTTGCGATGATATGCCTGCTATAGAACCGGCTATATTATTGACAGATACTAATAACATAGACACTGCGTTATATGTTTTTACCATCTATGCCCACGAGCCAAACTTTAACCATTTTTACCACATGCTGCATAGAGCTTTACAGAAGACTCTTCTATAACGGAAATTAAGCCTTATACCCAAATTATATACTATGATAGTTTTATGAGAAGTTATAATCTATTGGCATACGATAAGCGAGGTATATTTTTTAACAACAATCGCCACCAATATCTGTATAATTCTCGCTTGGCATCATTTATTAAAAGCTATTTATCGCTTCAAAAAGTGCCCCGTGCAAAAGAAATAGCCATTCATTAAATGCTTTGCGATGTTTACGTAACGTAATTCACGCTTTTAGCCTATCTTTACCCTTTTTATTCTATGCCAAAGCTCGCTATTCAACTGTTTCTACATGCTTGTTTGCTATTGTTGGTAATGGTGGTAGTTGGTTGCGCCAAATGGCAAGACCCTCCGGCTACTACGGATAGCCGCCTTACCAACCCTTATTGTAATGACCCTAAAGCCGTTAATTTTAACTGGGGGTTCCCGGGTAAGCCTGATAATACAGTTTGCTTTTACCCTACTGACCTGTTTACCGGTACATATATATATACAGATTCGGTTTATACATCTCCGGACAACTACTTTTTATATTACCGTATAGACACCCTGCATTTCATAGCGCAATCGCAAACCAAAGTAGCCGTAACGGGCTTTTGCTTGTTGCGCGATACATTAAGGCTTACTGCCGATAAAAGCTATATAGCTGCTGTGGACACCCTTATAGGCGATTCTACTACCAACAGGGGGCAATATTGGTGCAGAATTAAGGATACGGTTTCAGGCACCATATTAAACAGTAGATTAGATACTATGCTCCATGTGTCGTTTCAAATTATTAGCGATACGGGCACTACACTACACATAGGTAAAGCCAAAAAAATATAGCCTTTTCATTTTCATTATATGTTTACCGGAATAATAGAATCCTTAGCCACTGTTAAACAAATAGACCGGCAGGGTACAAATTTAGTATTTACGTTTGATGCGCCCATTACGCATGAATTGCGCGTTGACCAATCGGTGGCGCACAATGGTATATGCCTAACGGTTACGGGTATATTGGGCAATAGTTACACCATAACCGCCATTGCAGAGACTATAGCCAAAACCAACATTGCCACATGGCAGATAGGCGATAGGGTGAACCTTGAGCGCGCTTTGCAAATAGGTAGCCGTTTAGACGGTCATTTTGTGCAGGGTCATATAGACTGCACCGGCGTGTGCATAGCCATAGCAGACAGAAACGGTAGCCGTGAATGCACCTTTAGTTTTCCGGCAAATCATGCCCCTTGGGTGATAGAAAAAGGCTCTATAGCCCTGAATGGCGTTAGCTTAACGGCATTTAACGTTACGGATAGCTCGCTTACCGTAGCCCTTATACCCTATACCATAGACCACACCACGTTTGCGATGCTAAAGGTAGGCGATAAAATTAATATAGAATTTGACCTTGTGGGTAAATACATTACCCGGCGGGCGCGCCTAAGCGTGGAGGCACCCTAATCATATTTGCATTTCAGACATAATTAGGGTAGCTTTGCTATTAAAATAACATCTAATATGCAATTAGAAGCCAAAGTGATGGAAGCCCTTAAAGTGGCAATGAAGGCAAAAGACGAAGCTGCCTTGCGCACCCTAAGAGGCATAAAAGCAGCCATAATTATAGAAAAAACTGCCGAAGGAGCCGCTGATGTGCTTAGCGAAGCCACCGAGATAAAAATGCTGCAAAAATTAGCCAAACAACGCCGCGACTCCTTAGAGATATTTGAAAAGCAAGGCAGGGCAGACTTAGCCCAAAAGGAGCGCGAAGAATTGGTGATAATAGAAACGTTTTTACCTAAGCAAATGGATGCCCAAGAGTTGGAAGCTGCAATAAAAGCCATTATAGCTGAAACAGGGGCGCAATCGGGAGCGGATATGGGTAAGGTGATGGGCGTTGCCAGCAAGCAACTTGCCGGAAAAATAGACGGCAAATCTATCAGCGAAATGGTAAAAAAGCTACTTACTAATTAACTTTAGCTAACCTATTGTAAAGCAAAAGCCATGCCCATAGACGTAATAGGAATATTGTGGATAGCATTAAGTTTTTTCAGGGGCTATAGTCGTGGATTTGTGGTGGCTATTTTTTCTGCCATAGCCATTATATTAGGCATTGTGTGTAGCTTAAAGCTGTCTCAAAGCCTTGCTACATGGCTGTTGGTGCATGGCTATACCACTGCGGGATGGGCACCGGTTGCCAGCTATTTATTACTGTTTATTGGCGTGTTGCTATTGGTGCGAATCTTAGCCACAGCCATAGAAAAGGCATTAGAGTTTTTACAATTAGGCATGGTGAACAAAATAGCCGGAGGGGTGTTGTATGCGTGTATAGGAACGTTAATGTGGAGTAGCATACTGTGGCTATGCGTAAAGGTGCATCTGTTTCCACCGGCAATAGTAGCCCAATCCAAAACCTATCCGTATATAGCGGGCTTTGCGCCTTGGTTTTTCACTGTTTTAGGCAATCTGTTGCCCTTTGCTAAAGATATTTTTGCTGAATTGGAACGTTTTTTCAGAAAGGGGTGAGTGTTGTGCAATAGCTTTATGGTAGTTTCCCTACCATAAGCTATCTTTTATTACTTTTACGGCTTCACTCGTTTGGCAATAAACATGAACCGATATATACTGCTGTTTACCGCTTTAGCCGGCATTTTTACCCTATATGGCTGTGGCAATAATGGTGCGCAACCCACTGCTAATAGTACGCAACCTACCGATACCGTACAAAAAGATACGCACACCCAATCTAATGCCGATAGCATTACGCTTAGCCATTTAGCCCTGCACATTGAGGTGAATATGGAGGCTAAGCAAATAGCGGGGCGCGCTACATGGCTAATAGAGAACCATGCCAAAGCCGCCAATCTTCAATTAGATATTGATGGCTTACAAATAGATAGCGTAGATGTTGATTATCAAAAATCTACCTTTACCATAGGAGAAGCAATACCTAATTTGGGCAGTATGCTTAAAATACCCATCACCCCTTCTACGCAAAGCGTTACCATTTATTATAAAACGGGGGCTAATGCGCGCGCTTTGCAATGGCTAACCCCGCAGCAAACCAACGATAAAAAACAGCCCTTTTTATACACGCAGTCAGAGGCTATTTATGCGCGTTCATGGATACCGTGTGCAGATGGACCCGGCATTCGTTATACGTACAGTGCCCGCGTAAAAGTGCCCAAGGGGTTATTAGCCTTAATGAGTGCCTCTAATCCGCAAACCAAAAACGATAGCGGTATTTACACTTTTTTCATGGAGCAGCCTATTCCTGCCTATTTAATGGCATTGGCGGTGGGGGATATTGCCTTTAAAGGCATTGACAAGCGCACCGGTGTGTATGCCGAGCCGGGCATGATAGCCAAAGTGGCTTATGAGTTTGGAGAGGTGAATAAAATGGTAACAACAGCGGAGCAGCTTTATGGACCTTACCGTTGGGGACGGTATGACGTGATTGTATTGCCACCCGGCTTTCCGATAGGTGGCATGGAGAACCCGCGACTCACTTTTTGCACGCCCACCGTGATAGCCGGAGACCGCTCTTTGGTATCGCTTATTGCGCATGAGTTGGCACATAGCTGGAGCGGCAACTTAGTAACGAATGCCACATGGAATGATATTTGGCTGAACGAGGGCTTTACGGTCTATTTTGAGCGCAGAATAACCGAGCAAATGATGGGCAAGCCTTATACCGATATGCTGTGGGAATTGGGCTACCAAGACTTAGAGCATGAAGTGGCAGACAAAGGGGCACAAAGTAGGGATACATGGCTAAAATTAGACCTTGCGAAGCGCGAACCCGATGAGGGGCTTTCAGATATTCCATACGAAAAGGGGGCGCACTTTTTGCAACTTGTAGAACATACAGTTGGCAGGGCACGTTTTGACACGTTCTTATTTCATTATTTTAACGGCAATGCGTTTAAGACGATGAATACAGAAAAGTTTATGCAATATTTATACAAAGATTTGTTGCATGATGATAGCGCACTTATAAAAGCCATAAATCCCACTGCATGGGTATATGGACCGGGCATACCGCCTAATTGCCCAAGAGCCGGTAACGAAAGGTTTGCACGCGTGGATAGCGAAAGAAACAAATTTTTGAGTGGCGCATCGCCTAATACACTGAATGACCAAAAGTGGACTACGCATGAATGGCTGCATTTTTTAAGAAAAATGCCCGATAGCTTAACCGTGAAGCACTTAACCGCCTTAGACGGTGCTTTTGCCTTTACGAAGCAAACCAATGCCGAAATAGCTGACCTTTGGTTTACGCTTGCCGTAGCGCATAACTACCAACCGGCTTATCCGGCAATGGAGGCATTTATTAGCCGTGTGGGGCGCAGAAAGTTTTTGCTGCCTATATACGAGGCATTGGTAAAAACGCCTGAAGGCAAACAAACAGCCCAAAAGTGGTTTGGGGCTTATAAGCTCAATTATCACCCCATTGCGCAGTGTAGTATTGCCAAGTTGTTAAGCAAATAAGGGGTGCTACTCTTCGCCCTCGTTGCCCATAAATTTTTCCATTGTAGCTGATGTGGCAGAGCTAATGCCCTCCGACTTAAACACTTTGGCTATGGTGCGGAAAATGATTTGTAGGTCTAAAAGGAAGTTAATGTGTTTTACGTACCAAACGTCATATTCAAACTTTTGCTTCCAGCTGATGGCGTTTCTGCCGTTGGTTTGTGCCCAGCCGGTGATGCCGGGCTTCACGGCATGGCGTAGCTTTTGCACTTCGCTATAACGAGGCAAATACTCTACCAATAGGGGGCGGGGACCGACAATACTCATATCGCCTTTTAGTACATTAATGAGTTGGGGGATTTCGTCAAGCGAGGTGCGGCGGATAAAGCTGCCTATGGGCGTAAGACGGTCGGCATCGGGGAGTAAATTACCGTTAACGTCTTTTTTGTCGTTCATGGTTTTAAATTTTACTACATAAAATATTTTCTCATTTTTGCCGGGTCGTGCCTGGAAAAAGAAGGGCTTTCCGCTGTTGGCAAACCACAACCTTATTACCACAAAAATAAATATAGGTGATAGCAATAGCAGGGCTAACAGAGCGGCTACTCTGTCAAAAAAGGCTTTTATTACCAATATATAAATCCATTGCCAATATGTGCGGTATAGGGTCAAAGCGGGTGTGGTTTGGAGTGAACTTATTTTTTGACAATATTAGCAATATAATTGATATATTTTTTAGCTAATATTTCCCTATCAAAGTTTTCTTTGGCATAAGCATAGCCATTGTCGCCCTGTTCTTTTAGCAAGTGGGGGTTGGCTAAGTAATGCCTGATAATTCGGTTATATTCGGCAGTGTTTTCCGGCTCTACGTAAGTGCCGGCTTGAGCATCTTCCAATAGTTCGCGAGACACACCGTCTATAGCCATCAGTATGGGCTTTTTGCAGGACATGTAGTCAAAAGTTTTGTTGGAATATACGGTCTTAAACGTATCCACTTTTTTGAGCACCGATGCCCCCATTTCAGACGCTAAAATGTATTGAAAAACCTCTGCTTTGGGCACAGAGTCCACAAAGCGCACATTGGTAACTTTTCTGTCCCATGCCATTTTCACCAATCTGTCTTTTTCCATACCTTGCCCAATAAGCAAAAACAGCACATTGGTATCGGCAAGGGCTTCACCGGCATCTATCAGTTGTTCTAAATAGTTTGCCACACCGTGTGCGCCTACATACGTAATTACAAATTTGCCTTCTAAGTTGTGTTGTTTTCTGAATGCGTCTCTGTCAAAGGTTTGCAACAATTTTTCAGAAAGTGAGAAATCGGCTGCATTAGATATTTGAATAAGTTTACTTTCCGCAATGCCCTTTTTGTCGCGCAAGGTTTTGTAAAAAGCAGGCGTTAGCACATTCACCATTTTGGCATTACGGTAAATGAATGCTTCTACCCAGTAGGCAAGTTTTATAACTGTTTTGTTGGTTAATACACCGGTATCTATGGCAGATTCGGGCCATAGGTCGCGTACTTCAAACACAAAGGGCATACCTCTTAATCGGGATATTAAATAGCCGCTGCCGCCCACAAATAGCGGTGGTGAGGTTACAATCACCACGTCAAACTTGCCCTTTGCCTTAAATAATCCTGCCCATAATGACGAAAACATAAAGGAAAAATAGCCCCACAGCCTGCCAAGAAAGTTTTTGTTGTAGGCTTCAGATACATGGCAACGCCATACGGTAACTTTGCCTTGTTGCTTTTTTACATATAGCTTGCCTTTATACTCCTCTATTTTTTCTTTACCGTTATAGTGCATCATGCCGCCAAGCACCGTTACGGAGTGCCCCATATCTGTCCATACACGGGTAAGTTCGTTCCAACGGCTACCGCCGGGGTCGTTTTCTTCTAAAAAGTATTGATGGAGCAGTAGTATGTTCATGCTTTTTGTGTAAAGTAATGATTAAATAGAATGTATATAAATTAAGGCAACGGGCTAAGGGTTAACAATCTTAAAACTTGTTTCTATAACGCTATCTTGTGTTTCAAAGTCATATTGTATTGCCGGTTCTTTAGAGCCGTAAAGCGAAGAGTGATAAACGGGTGTGGTTTGGGGAGCAATGCTTGACTTGCCGGCTTTGGCTTCAATGGCTATTTTGTTGGCATGAGCCGGCAAGGTGTGCCATAATTGGCGCATGGCTTTACCCGCCGGCAAGTGGGCTATGGTGTCGGTAATTTTCCATTCGGGTTTGCCTTTGGTTTTTACTATGGTGCGGGTGTGGGTAATGTCTTTGTTAAGGTAGGTAAATGCTTTTACAGTTCCGGTAAAAATATAGCTGTCAGGCGTTTCTGTTAGAGCTGCGCTTTCACATTGCGACCAATAGTACCATATAAATCTTCCGCCTTTGAGCATTTGGTCATTGTTGTCAATCATTACTGTATTGTGTGATTCTGTGCCGGAAAAATATTTTATGGTGGCATTGTCGGTATTGTATTTATAGCTGCCTCCGTCTATTAGTATGTTTTCGTTTTTATACCATATATCAATGTGTAAATTGTCGGCTTGCTGGGGGCGGTCTTTGTAGCTGCCACATTTGATAAATGTGAGTGTATCAGCCTCGCGTATCACATAATAGCCACCGTTTTCAAACGAATAAATGCCTGTAGGTGGCTTCCATGTTTTGCGGGCATTTTCATACACACCGTACCAAAAAGCGTCTTCCGTAGAGTCGTTAAATAATGCTTCTGTGCCTATGACTGCTGCCAATGCCTGCAACTGTGGGCGATAGTCGCGGTAGTGGGCATTGTTCAGCTTAAAAAAGATAGCACCATCGTTTGCGCCATAGTTGGGCAGGTAGCCGTCTGAATCGTTCATGCAGACGCGCAGGTATTGGAAGGTTTTTTTAGCCCTTTTATACACTACATCGCTAAATCGCTCTTCATTGTTATCGGCTAAGGTTATGCCCCAGGTAAGCAGTTGCACCACCACGCGGTGGTAATTCATGGAGTATTGTAAAAATGTGCCGTCTTCATATATCTGATAAGCTATTTCTTCTTCAAACCATGCTTTGCCCTTTTGCTTCCATTCATTGGCACCGGGCAGCGAGGGGAATAATAAGCCCCCTAAATAAAGTGTTAATGTTTCTGTGATAGCATGATTATTCCTTACCGTGATTCTTGAAAAGTGAATATTATTATAAATATGGTGCAAATGCCAATAAATGGCGTACTGCATTTTATTGAATACGGCTTCGGTAAGGGCGGTGGAGTTTTTATAATAGTATAGCGCAAAAGTCCAGTTAAGCAAGCGGATAGACATTTCTTGGCTGCAACGGTAGTTGGGACCCATATTTATGGGGTTGGCATCTATCCATGATGTTATCTCTGAAAAAACATAAGCCGAGCAATCTTTGTTATGGTGAAAGTCGTAGCGAATGATGTCATATAAAAAAGAGAAGCGGGACTTTTCCCATACAAATTTTATGTCTCCGGCTGTTTTAGAATAGTCTTCTATGGCTGTCCAGTGGCTTTGGATGCTGTATTTATAGCCGGTGTCTATGTTGGTTAACCAATCAAAGTTTTTGCCTAAATCCATTAAAAGGTTGTTGTAGAACAGCAATTTACCGGCTTTCAGGTTTTCGTATCTTTGTTGTTGTTCTTTGGTAGGCTTTTTTTCTAGACGGATAGATTCTTTGCCGTCAAAGAAAAACTTGGCGTGCTGTGCGTGCCAGCCCCGTAGCGATAGGTATTGCTGAAAGGGAGGGTGCGCCGGAAATTTATACTTCAGCAAGCCTACCTTTTTTAATATATCGTGGCCTAGGCGGTAAGCCACATATCGGTGCCCTAAGTTTTGGTATAGATTTATAAATTTCTTTAACTTTTCCGGCATATTTATGAGAGTAATGGGAATTACCGTAAGTTAAGTGTTAGGCTTTATAAGGCTTTAGGTATTTTTTCATGTCCATTTTACCGGTTAGCACTTTGTCTTTTGCTAAGGCAGAGTATAAAAATAGCTCACGCCAGCGAAGTCTCCATGTTTCTATAGAGCGGTCTGAGAAATTGTTTTTTAACGGAATAATATCGTATTCGTATAGATTGAACACGGTATTCAGCATTTCCATGTATTTCTTTTTATCAGACCTTACGCGGTAAAATACCCTTTTGCCAATACTCATGTGAGAAAATATGTTAAACACAATACATTGCTGCATAATATAGGCAGTAGTATGTATTTGTATAGGGTTTGCTTCGTCTGAATAAGAGGTTAGCTCGGTTACTTCACCGTTATAAAAGTCAACGTCAAACAGTAGATGTTTGTCATCGGTCAGGCGAAGCACATAAGTAAATTTTTGCCCCTTGAAGCGGCTACGAATAAAGCCCGGTGTGGCATCAGCTAATTTTTTAAAGTAGTTTTGCATTACTTTAAATGGTAGCTTAGTGCGCTCTTCTTTTTGGTAAAAGGTATTTAGTTTTTCGGCATATTCGTTGCGATATTCCTCCAATATTTTTTCTTTTTCGGTAAACCAGTCTTTATCACTAATGCTAAAGCCGGTCTCTTTGCTCCAACTATCACCGGATAGCATCACTTGGAGCTTAGGGGTGGTAATATTGTTGGCTTCAAAGTATTTTTTTACCAATGCGGGGTCTTGTATATAGTGGTTAAAGCTATAGGTATCTTTGTGCAAATGGCAATGGTTGCTGGCAAACGGCACGGCATAGCGCGCTCCGGATGCCCTTACTGTGCAGGCAAAGTCTTCTATGTATTTTTGAATGTCATCGGTTTTTTCTTCGGGCTTGTCAAATATGTGGTAGGACAGGCGGGAATTGGCAGAACTATGACTACGGAATACAAAGTCAATAGGGTAGTGCTTGTCAACAATTTGCTTTAGCGTGCTACCCATGTGTTTAGAGTCGTTTAGGTTAAGGAGTTTAACGCCGTCTGCTTCTATCAGGGCTGCACTGTCTAAGAAAATACCAAACTGGTAGGACGTGATGGTAAAATTGTCTGTCAGTTTGTAGGTTTCACCGTGCTTTAGTTCTATTACGTTTTTAAAGCCCAATTTCACTAAGTCAACCTTAATGCGGCTGTAATTGCCTTTGGGTACAATGAAGGGCGTATTTTTATCAAATTTTTCTAAAGAAGGTCCGTGAAAGTGATCCCAATGAATGTGTGTTAGATATATAAAGTTCGGCTTTAGGCTATTAACCAACTCTTTAGAAACGGGAGGGTAGTTCCACCATGACCGCCAATAGCAGCTACCTAATATCCAAGGGTCGCAAATAAGGGTAACATTATTATGCTCTACAAGCAAGCCCGCGTGGGATAGTACTTTAAACATCATAAGGCAAATTGCTATATTAGTTGTTATTGGCGGTGCAAAATTAATAAAATTTCCGCTTTATTGCCCGCTATGTTTGCATTTATGCCTATAGACCTATTTATTTTTCAACCTTTTAAGCCCATTACGCCGCATTTAACTGCCGTTTTACGATATAAGGGGCAACTATGGCTTGGCAAATACTTTTTTTAGTAGGTCGGTAACGCGGGCTGCGGGGTCAAGGCGTATTTTATTTTCTTCTTCAGCTATGGCAGTAAACATGCCTGCAAGGGCGCGCTCTGTTACATAAGCACTTAAATCGGGGTTAACCTTGTTGTATGTGGTAGGCAGTGAGTTATAGGCTTCAAACACCTCTGCCCAATATTTGGTGGCGTTCACTTTGTCTAAACTTTCTGTTATCACGGGTTTAAAGGCATCAGTTAGCTGTGTGGTGGTTTTGGTTTTCAGGTATTGTGTGGCGGCATCGTTGCCTCCGTTTAATATGCCTAATGCGTCTTGAATACTCATGTTTTTTACGGCAGTGGTGAATATAGGCAGGGCTTTGCCGGCAGCCTCTTCGGCGGCACGGTTCATAGACAAAATAGCTTTGTCCACATAGCTGCCCATGCCAATGGTGCGTAGCGTGTTCTCCACTTTTTTGGCTTCGGGGGGCATGTATATTTTCATAAGGGCGTTGCCAAAATAGCCATTTTGCACCGATAACTTGCCGGTGGCACTTTTAGCACCTAAATCAAGGGCTTCACGAAGGGCTGCCGTAATTTCCGTATTGGTAACGCCTTTGCTGCTACCTCCGCCACCACCGGTAACGGTTTTGGTGGCATCTTTTATTAAGTTTTTAAGGCGTTGTGCGGGGGCTTGGGTGCAGATGCTCAAAAAGGCTAACGCCATTAAGGCTGCTTTTAGGCTGTTGGAAATGTTCATAGTTGTTCTATTTATTTGATATGTGCTACAAATGTAGTATTTATTAAGTTGAAAATGCTGCGCGTGGGTACGTTTTTCGCTTATCCACATTTCGTCTATTCGTCCACATTAGGCAAAATGTGGATAGGTTGGCGGATGGGGTATGGTGCGTTGCCGTAACTTTGTGCCGGATAATGCTGCTCAAATAGCGTGCCAAATGAACTACTTTTTATGAACACCCTAAACTTTATGTATTTATGAACACTCAAAACACTCCTAACCTGCCGGAGGGCAGCGCGCCCGAAGCTCAAATAGCTGCATGGAAAGCCCACCACAATAGCGGTATATATGCTGTAGAAGTGGGCGGGCATATTGCCTATTTTAAGAACCCTACACGGCATGATATTAACTATGCGCTGGCACGTGGCGGAGGCAATGCGCAAGCCCTTGATGTGTATGAAGCCTTAGCCAATCTTACCTTTTTAGGAGGGAGTGAAGCTATATTACAGTCAGACCCTTTGTTTCTCGGCTTATGTACCGAATTGCGCACCAAAATAGAAGGAGCACAGGCAAAGCTGGTAAACTTATAGCGGAAGCGTGTGGTAACTCCGCACGCGCTTCCGTGCCTTTTTGGGAGACATGGTTAGAATATCACCTACCGGGACTTAATCATAAAGCCTTAACAGATGAAGAATTTGCGCAAAAAATTGGGTATGTGGCACTTATAGTTAAAATGCCATAAAGCTACTATCCTGTTAAGTATTGTTTTTTAATTTGGTGATATGCAATAATTGACTATTTTTGTTGAAAATCACCTTCTCTAAATGATTTCTTCTCTTAACAAACAGCCATATATAGCCTTGATTGCCTGCCTGTTGTTGATTAGCTTATTTGCCTCCTGTGGTAACGCAGACCCCAAGCATTTTTTAATGCCAAATGGTGAAAAAATTCCAGTAATGACAATAGATTCATCTGTAAATGATGGTTCTTATGGTTGTTATACGACAAGATATACATCTTATAAGGGATTTAGAAAACCTTATGATGATAGCCTACTCACAACGATGTATGTATTACCACCGCATGGAATAACTTCTAAGGATAAAAAAGCTGCAATTTTATGGCGTCAACCCTATGATGATAAAGATGGGAATTTTGACCCTATATGTAGAGATGGGAGTTGCTTTATTATCCTTATGGATGAAGTAGATTACAATTTTATGAAAAACGAACCTGTTAGGGTTATAACTTTTTATTATGATGTGAAAAATAATAGTGATAGGGCATTTTTTGAAAACTACATTCAAAACAAATATAAGGGTTTAACTAAAGTTACCATAAATAGCAGTAGGTTTAAGTTCGTTAATACCAATAAAGACACCGTCTGCGATTTGCATTATTATAGCGACTCTACTCCTCACTATCCCTCCCCGCACTATCAATTAATTCTTCTGCCTATTGAGTAGCGGGTAGTATAGGTATTTTTGTCTGAATCAGGATACATGAGATTTAAAGATTAACAGGAAAATTACCCACTGTCCCTCCTGTCGTCCTTGTGCAGCCACGAAGTGGCAAAGCAACCTAAAATCCTGATCGTCTTGGTTCAGACGATACCGGCATTAGCCTTATGCCGGCTGAAACAGCTGTATAATGTGGTTCACAATGCGAGGAGCGGTTTTACCGTCCCACAAATGGGGTATGCTACCTTTTTTCCAATTACCGGCAAAGAGGGTTTGCATGGCAGGGGCAATGGCTTTGGGGTCAGTGCCTAAAAGTTCGTTTGTGCCAATGGTGCATGTTTCGGGGCGTTCTGTGCTGTCGCGCAGGGTCATGCAAGGAATGCCCATTACGGTAGTTTCTTCGGTAATGCCCCCCGAGTCGGTAATAACGGCTTTGGCATTTTTTACTAAATAGTTAAATTCTAAATAGCCCAATGGGTCGGTAGTGTGCAGGTTGGGGGCATTTATGCCGGCAAGCTCCAACATTTTGGCAGTACGAGGGTGGACGGGAAACACCAATGGTATGCCATGAGAAGAATTAACAATTTCAGCTATCAGTTCTGTCAATTTTTCTTTGTTGTCCACATTGGCGGGGCGGTGAAGGGTCATTATAATGTATTCCTTTTCCTGCAAGCCCAATCTGTTCCACAATTCAGGTTGTTGAAAGCGGGACATTTGGCGGTGAAGGGTGTCTATCATGGTGTTACCCACGTAAAATATTTGGCTTTCCGGCACACCTGCTTTGCGAAGGCTGTTGTTTGCTACTTCGGAGGTGGTAAAAAAGTAGTCTGTTATAGAGTCTGTTACAATGCGGTTAATTTCTTCCGGCATAGTCCAGTCTCCGGAGCGAATGCCGGCTTCAACGTGTGCCACCTTAATGTTGTTCATTTTTTTGGCAGCAATAGAGCACGCCATAGTGGAGGTAACATCGCCCACTACAATACATAGGTCGCAGGGCTGTTGCATAAGTAGTTGCTCGTAGCCCATCATTATTTTGCCGGTTTGTTCGGCTTGTGTGCCGCTACCCACCTCAAGGTTAAAATGCGGTGTGGGAATGCCAAGCTGCTCAAAGAAATCACCGCTCATTTTTTTATCATAGTGCTGACCGGTATGCACCAATCGGTAATGAATGTTCACTCCGTTTTTTTGCTCCACTTCTATGGCAGCAATAATGGGGGCTATTTTCATAAAATTGGGGCGTGCACCGGCTATTACG
>RGMU01000061.1 GCA_010021705.1 Chitinophagia bacterium
TAAACCAGTCGTGTCAATAATTTTGTGGCAATATTATAGGCAAAACAGTTAGCCAATTACTGTGCTAACCAGTATTTTCTAAGCAACCATTCTGCCACGCCTAACGCCAAAAGTATCACAAAATACCACTTTTTATCAATAAATTGTGTATATTCTACACTTGAGTTGATACGGGGCTGAATTTGCTTGTTATGCATCACGCTGTCGGCAAGCGAAGGTTGGGTTGCAGTGGTAAAAAACGCTCCCTGATGCTTATGGGCTAAGGTGTATAGCATGGCATAGTCTGCACCTTGTTCGCTTAGCTCTATGGGGGTATTGGTAATGTGGAAACTGCCGGTGGCTGTATATTTATTGTCATTTAATGTAGTGCTTGCGGTATAGGTGTATGTTCCACTGCTCCACAGCCCTAAGTTAATGAAATAGCTGTTGCCCATGCGTTCAAAATTGTAAGGGTATTTTTTGCCGTTACTGTCTGTAATGGAGAGTAGGGCATCGGGGGTGTTGATAAGCTCGTTGTTGGCATTTTTTAGGTAGGCATTCAGCACTACCGGTTCTCTGTCGCTGTATATATACTTGGGCATGCTTGCGGTAAAGGGCTTTTGCTTGGTATCTGCGCATATATAATTCACCGATTGCCTTATAAGCTCATCTACCACCTCGTGGGTGTTAAAGTTTTTATACTCATAAAGCCTCCATCGCCATATCCCTTCACCGTTGATAAGGGCTACGGGTACACTGCCCGATTGTATATACCACAACGGCATTTCGGTTGATGCCACTTTGTTGTAAAACAGAGGCGTAGCACCCACCGGCAGTGGAATGTTGGCAGCACATTGTAAGGGAGGCATTTTATCTACCACTGTTTGCACTTGGGCGGGTAAAGTAAAGCTGTTGAAAGAAGGGTAGTAGCGTGCCAAAACGTCATGCGAGGCAGTATTTGCAGCTGTTACCCGCATAATGGTGTTTAGTTGGGTATTAAAGGCTCCGGCATTGGTGTTGGTGGTGTATATAAACATCATGGGTTTGCCGGTAGCGGCAATGGTGCGCGCAAGGTTAGGGTTGCGCGCACTTGGTAGTCCGTGCAGTATAAGTGCGTCATAATTGGCTAACGAAGGCGGAAAATTGTCTTCGGTACAGGTGAATACTTGATAGCTTTCTATGGGTGCTAAAGCGTCTCTAATGGCATTTACATCAGGGTGAGGGGCTGCTGCTGCTATCAGTATTTTCTTTTTGTCTTCCACCACTTCTACATAAATATCGGCTACATTATTATTAACATTTTTTTCATCTACCGCGGGGGGAAGCGTCAGGCTATAGTGGTGCATACCTGCTTTGTCGGCACTAAGGTTAAACGACAAAGATCTATCATAGCGATTGGTATTTATATTAACAGAAGCATTTGTTACTTCATGCCCATCACACTTTAATACAATAGTATTATTATACCCGCTACATAAGGTGGCTACAATATCTGCCCTTATTTCAAACGTGCTGTGAATAGCCACCGATTTGTTGGCATAAATGCGCGCCACCTTTAAGTCTTTTTGAGCACTGCTGTCGCCAATGGCAATGGTGTATATAGGCACGTGAATGGCATCAGATGCCAATGCAGGGTTAGCACCGGCATTAAACTTACCGTCTGTGGCTAACAGAATACCGCCAAAATTTTGCATTTCATAATACTCCTGCGCTTCCGATAAAGCATTGGTAATGTTGGTAAAGGGTTGGGTATATGAAAATACAGTGTCAGGCTGGGTGCGCTCACCAAATCCCCATTTAACCACGTGATAGTCTTTAGATAGCTTCTCTATTTGCTCGTCAACGCTTTTTCGGTAGGCTGCGCTGTCTTTGCCTAAAGCCACACTCACCGAAGCCGAATTATCCTGCAAAAACAGCAACAACGGCTTTTCCGTTACATAGCGCATGGTTTCAATAGCCGGTATTAGCAATAAAGCAATAGTGGCAAATAGAAGAAGACCTCTGATGCCTGCGGTGAGTAAAGGGTAGGGTACTGCCTGTTTTTTATCGGCTTTATAAACCCAAAAACCGGCTAATCCGGCTATTAAAGTGGCTATTAGCCATAGTATCCATTGCATTAGGATGGCAAACTAACAATAAAAAATTTATTTGTAAGAAATTTAACCCCTTATTTTCCTCAGATTTTTATAGTTTTAACGTGCCAATGCGCATACATGGCTAAATAAACTCAAATGGATACACTTTTACGCTGCTTCTTGCTTTCAATATGCTCTTTTATAAGTTGCCGTACAGGCTATGCGCAGCTGATAACTTGGCACAAAAAACAAACCGTTAAAAGGCATGTTGTGTTTAACAGATATGATAAAAAACACATTGGCAAACATACAACACCACCCGCAGAACCCATTGACGGCTATGTGGTTTATAACCGCGATACGATAAAGGGCAGCCTATTAATGTATAACCGTGAGGTGCAAATAGAAGTACCTATTAATGAGACCTACAGCTACTTTTACAGCTTTAAGATGAGGGACACTTGTTTGAAAAGCATTCAGATGTTTAACAAAGACAATAAGCCTCTAATCATGGCACGCGTAGCACCCGGAGATAAGCGCATGATGAGGCTGGTGCATGAAGGAAAACTAACGATATTTGACGGCAGGCGAAAATTTATATACAAACCCCGCGATGTGGACAGAGGCATAATGGTGGTGTGCTACGACAATGTGGTAGATGATTTAGGCACTTTCTTAGCCGCCAACACAAAGCGAGACCTTATAATGTACATCAACGATATATACGGCTTAAACATAAATCCCAAAACCATTTCATGGCAGCAACTGCTAAGAAAAATTGATGAGTTAGATTAGCCCTACCGCCTGATAATAATGCGGAAGGTAGTGCCTTTACCCACTTCGCTATGCTTTACAAAGATAGAGCCGTGATGATATTTTTCTACAATACGCCGCGTGAGCGACAAACCTAAGCCCCATCCACGCTTTTTGGTGGTGAAGCCGGGGTTAAATATCTTGCTTACCAAATGCTTGGGAATGCCCTTGCCGTCATCTTGAACATCTATCCATACTTTTTGCGGAAAATTGGTAACTATAATGTTGATGTTGCCAACGCCATTCATGGCATCTAAGGCATTGCGTATCAGGTTTTCCATCACCCAGTTAAACAAAGGACCACTTAGGTTTACCAACACTTCCTCTTGCGTGGTGTGCAAATGAATATTCACTTTTGAAGGTGCTCGCTTTTGCATATATTCTACCATCTCTTGCAAGCGTATAATAAGATTCTCCTCTTCCAGCACCGGTTCGCTACCCACCTTGCCAAATCTGTCGGCAACCAATTTAAGACGGTCTAAATCTTTTTGCATTTCTATAACAGCCTCTTCCTCCGGGTGGGAAGAACGCAGCAACTCTAACCAACCTTCTATAGAACTAAGCGGCGTGCCTAACTGATGAGCTGTTTCCTTAGAAAGCCCCACCCAAACCTGATTTTGCAAAGATTTATAAGATGTGGATAGCGCAAAAACTACAATAACTATAAACACAAGAATGATTGTGATTTGGATATATGGAAAATACCTTAGCTGTGTTAATAAATAAGACTCTCCATAATATACATAACTTTTACCCGTGCCAAATTCCACAATTATCGGGTCATGTATTTCCTTAAATTCTGCTAAGCGTTTTTTTACTAATAGTTTATTTTCTTCTTCATTTTTAGTGGTATCGGCAATGTTCTTAGAGTCAAATATTTCATCATTCTCATGGGTAATAATAAGGGGAATAGTGGTGTTTTCGGTAACAATAAACAGTGCCAATGCCGATTCTTGTTCATTTTCGGTTGTGGAGAGTTTTTTTATGGCATTGGCTATTTTTATTACCTTAGCTTTTTCTTCGTTGGCTAATTTGCCTGCCAACATGCTTGTATAGTATAACGATGCCCCCACAATGAACACTGCTAAGGCAAAAAGCAAATACTTACGGTTGAAATAGGCACGCATAAAAACGAAAGTAGATAAATATTAAGAGTTATTATAGCCGGATAGGGCAGCAGAAAAGAACGAATAGTTCTAATAACAAAAATATGTGGATAAATTTGCCAAATCTAACGTATTTTAAGCGAGCATAGTATATAAAATGTGGAAATATACTATTATTTTTGCCGTCAAAATTGCCATTAGATTTATGAAGCAACACAACGAACATGCGCATAGCAATCAGGAGTTAGACAACTTAGCAGATATTGAGCTTAACAAGCCTTCAAAATCACGCTTCCTATTTGTATTGGGCTTTTTTGGATTTTTTATCTTTTGCTGGGCAGGATGTTATAACTTATATGAGCACAGGTATCAAAAAAACAATGATATAAAAGTGCCCGACAACACCCTTTACGACCCTAAGTATAAATAGTATTCCCCCCATCTTTGTTGTTCTATGATTGAGTGCCGCACAGACACTGCCGTAGTAATATTGAGCTACAATGGCAGAAAGTGGCACGAGCTTTTTCTACCCCTTATTGTCCAAGAGGCTAATCAACAATATGATGTTGTATTGGTAAATAATGCCTCTACCGATGACACATTTACCTTTATAGCCGAACAATATCCACAGCTCGCTACCGTAACTATTACCGTAAATAGAGGCTTTGCAGCCGGTTATTATGAGGGCTTAAAGCAAATAAAAGCAAAATATTATGTGCTTCTCAGTGCCGACTTTGAGGTGAGCACAGGTTGGTTTCAACCGCTACATGCTGCTATGCAAAAACACCCCAATATGGCAGCTTGTCAGCCCAAAATAAGGTATTGGAAAGAAAAGGAGATGTTTGAATATGCCGGTGCCGGTGGCGCATTTATGGATAAATACGGCTATATGTTTTGCCGGGGCAGGGTGTTTTTTGACATAGAAAAAGACGAAGGGCAATATAACAATAGCATTGCCGTATTTTGGGCTTCGGGAGGCTGTATGATGGTGCGCACCGATTTATACCATAAAGTAGGCGGATTAGACGAAGATTTTTATGCCCACATGGAAGAAATAGACCTGTGTTGGAGGCTCAAAAATGCAGGCTATAGTATTGGCTATATCGGTGCTTCTACCGTATATCACGTTGGCGGCAGTGTGATTAGCTATGGTAGCACGCAAAAGCTGTTCTACAACTTTAGGAACAACCTTATTACACTACTCAAAAACGAAAAAGCATCTAAGCTACTATGGCTCTTTCCGTTGCGCTTGGCTTTAGATGGTGTAGCAGGCTTGCGCTTGCTGTTGCAAGGGCAGTTTGCGCATTGCTTTACTATTGTAAAGGCTCATTTTTCGTTCTATTTTTCTTTAGGTAAATGGCTACGCAAGCGCAGAGAAGCCAAAAAGAACGAAGGCATTAGAAACACAGACGGCATTTATCCGCGCAGCATAGTTTTAGATTATTTTTTGCGTAAAAAGAAAAAATTTACAGACTTAAATTGGCAACCGCCTTCCCTGTAAAATACCTTTATTTTTTCAGCAACTTAGCTATCATATCATCAAGTTCTATTGTTTTCAGGTCTCGCCCTATAATTACGCCGTGCTCGTTTATCAAAAAATTGTACGGTATGTTGTTGCTTATGCCAAACGTTAGGCAGGCTTCGCTGTTCACGCCCTTAAAGTCGCATAGCTGATAGCTCCAGTCCATTTTGTCTTCTTTAATAGCATTGAGCCATTCTTTTTTAGACAAATCAAGCGAAATGTGAACTATTTTTAAGGCATTGTATTTTTTTGAAATTTCTGCCATCTTTTTGTTGTCTATACGGCTAAGCGCATTAGCCGATGACCAAAAGCGCACCAAAACCACACTACCTGCCAAAGACGATAACATAGTCATTTTGCCGGTGCTGTCGGGTAGCGTAAATTCCGGAGCCATAGTGTTTACATCAGGTATTTTGGACTTTACACCCTTTTCCTGCGCAATTTTTGCTGTTACTTTTTCAAAGTAATCTTGATAGTCTTTTGTTAGTTTAGCCGTAGGAAACCGCTTTGCTAACTTATGCGCAAAACCCTCCAAATAGTTGATTTCGGTTGTAGGATTAAGCATTTTAGACGCAAATATCGCTAACGGCTCAAATGGAGTAGTATCGGCATAGTATTCAATATACTGCGTAAAGCCTTGATTGATAGCCTCTTGTTCTTTTTGAGCCACTTGCAGCAAACTGTCTTTCCCTTTTGCCTTTAGAGTGTCTATCACCACGCCTATGGTGGCACAGTCTTTTAGCTTTTGGCTAACGCCTCCTAAATATTCCTTTATTCTTAATGAACCTACTGACCCTTCAACCGCATAGCCCTCAAAGGAACTCCAGTCCCCCGAAATGCTAATTCTATCGGCATCGGGTAGTAACAATATATAATGATTATCGGCAAAATGAAGGCGGTATAGCTCCATTTCAGACGCAAAGCCCGATATAGTGAATGCACTGCCCGCATTAACCTTTACAGAGTCTATAACCGATATAATGTCGTTGGTGTTCATTAACTCTAAAGTAACCGTTTGGGCGGGTATGCCTTTCATATCAACGTTTACCGTAAAGCTATGGTGGTTTAAACCTCCTTTAGGGTTGCAGGAGGCTAACAATAAAGCAAGCGCAACTATTAAATAGATAACTTTCATTAAACACGTACTCATTTACAGGCACATGCGTTTCGCATTGCCGTATATCATGTAACGAAAATATTACCATAAAACTAAATAAATAGCCAAAATTGACACCCTAATGACGTTAACCACTATACACCACCTACTTTTTTAACAAGAGCTAAGCAATATGCCTATTTTTTCGTGTACGTTAGCCCCATATTGTATAGCATAAATGCCCATTTGTCGGCTTGTTCGGCTATTACCATGTCTGTGGGTTTACCGGCACCGTGCCCTGCTTTGGTCTCAATTCTAATCAGGGTAGGATTGGCACAGCCTTGCCCTGCCTGTAATGAAGCTGCAAACTTAAACGAGTGTGCGGGTACTACCCTGTCGTCATGGTCGCCGGTAGTAACCATTGTAGCGGGGTAGCAAGTCCCTTTTTTAACATTGTGCACCGGTGAATAGCGGTAAAGATATTCAAACATTTCTTTACTGTCTTCAGACGTACCATAGTCGTATGCCCAGCCCGCACCTGCCGTAAATTTATGATAGCGCAGCATATCCAACACCCCTACAGCCGGAAACGCCACCTTAAACAAATCAGGGCGTTGCAATAGGGTAGCACCCACCAGCAAGCCTCCGTTTGACCCTCCTGATATGGCTAAATAGTCTTTAGACGTATATTTTTCTTTTATCAGGTATTCGGTAGCGGCTATAAAGTCGTTAAACACATTTTGTTTGTTCATTTTTGTACCCGCATCGTGCCATTTGTCGCCGTATTCGCCACCACCGCGCAGGTTTGCCACAGCATATATACCACCGTTTTCCATAAACATAAGGCTGCTTACGCTAAACGATGGCGTTAGGCTAATGCTAAAGCCACCATAGCCATATAGCATAGTAGGGTTTTTACCGTTAAGCTGTATGCCTTTTTTATAGGTGATTATCATAGGAACTTTAGTACCGTCTTTAGAAAGATAAAAAACCTGCTTACTTTCATAAAGTTTCGGGTCAATGGCTATGTTGGGCTGTTTGTATATATCTGTAATGCCGGTTTTGATGTTATACTTGAATATAGTGGGCGCAAAAACGTATGACGTAAACGTATAATACGTTTCCATTTCAGATACTCTACCCGAAAATCCACCCGCAGACCCTAAGCCGGGTAGTGCTATTGTTTTTTCTAATTTACCGTCTAAATCGTACTGTTCTATCATAGAAACGGCATCTTTGATGTAGTGTGCAAATATTTTGTTGCCACAGGTGGAAACGGATAGCGGAAACTGTGTTTCTTTGATTAAATCCTGCCAATTTTTAGGCGAAGGGTCTGAGGCATCTACGGTTACTAATTTGTGGTTAGGGGCATTGAGATTGGTTTCTATGAATAGTTTTGAACCACTGTTATAGGCTATGCTGTGCTCGTTGTCAAACCCTGTAGATATGGTAACAATAGGCGAATTGGGCACGCTTAGGTCTTTTAGGTAAAGCTCATTGCCATAAGTGGCATTGGCAGCACTGATAACCAAGTAACGCTGGTCTTCCGTTACCCCCCCGCCTATGTAG
>RGMU01000062.1 GCA_010021705.1 Chitinophagia bacterium
GGCTTCCTCGATCTCGCGCGTGCCCAGGCGGTGGCCGGCGACGTTGATCACGTCGTCGGTGCGCCCCAGGATGAAGTAGTAGCCGTCGGCGTCGCGCACTGCCCAGTCAAAGGTGCTGTACACGAGGCGGTTGGGAATGCTCTTCCAATAGGTATTCACAAAGCGCGCATCGTCGCGCCACACGGTTTGCATGCAACCGGGGGGCAGCGGCCCCTCCAGGGTGAGCACGCCTTTTTTATCGGGCCCGAGCAGCTCTTCGCCGGTCTCGTTGTCCAGCAGTTTGGCGTTGTAGCCGTACATGGGCACATAGTAGGCATGCGGGCGCGTTAAATAGGCTAACAGCAATAGCGAACCAAACGAAACATGCGGGTGGTAATACTCATAAGTGGCACCGCAATAGGCGGGTGTACCTTGTATTTGCAAGCCGGCAGTTTGGCTATTGTTGTCGGGGGTAACGGTAAGCCTTGCTACCAACACTGCCGGATTAACGGCAGCGTCTTTTATTTCTAACTGGTTGTTGCCGGTTTCGGTAACGTTAAGGAAGTCTATTTGCCCGTCTTTGTCTAAGTCTAAGTTGTTGATATTTTTAGACGGGTCGTTAATATTCTGCTCTAATACCGCAGGGTCGGTGCTTTGCTGCACAATATCAGCCAAAGCGTTCACGTCAAATGCTGCGTTGCTTTCATCAGCTTCTATGTTTACGTCATTTTGAATTGGATTGACCGTTACATGATTATGCTGACGCGGATAACGGTTGTCGTTACAGCTACATCCTGCTAAGAATAAAGCAAGGAAACTGCTGATGACTACGAAATAAGATTTCATATAAGAACGTATAGCTATCTATACAACACAAAGGTAAAGCTACTTTCGCTCTCAAAACTCAAAAAGGCATGTAAATAAATAGTTAAATTGTGTTTTTCGGTATGGATTATACCCCTTTAACGGGTTATTAAGGGTATAAAGCGGTATTTACAGCCGTTTTTTCATAGTATTGCGCTGCGCGCTAAAAGTATAATTTTATGAATGTAAGAGCATTGTTAGATATTGCCATGGGGATAGTTTATTTACTATTTGCCGGCATGGTGTACTATTATAAGAAGTTTGGCGTGTTTGACTTAGGCATACCTTTAGCTTTAGCCTTAGCGGGCTTATTAGTGCTGTATGGTGGTTTCAGGGTGTATAGAGGTGTGGTGGAACTAAGGCGATGATAGGAAAAAGCTATTTCTTTTTGGACTTAGAAGATGCTGCTTTGGCGTTAAAATCAATAGACAAGCCCATGTAGTAGGCAAAGTCTTTTTCTGCATCTAATGCGCTTAAAGATACCATTACAAAGCCCCTCATGGTTTTGGCACTCATGTCCATAGAGCGGCAACCGGGCTTTGCAGCTACTTCATCGTGTATGTCAGGGTCTATACGGCACATTAGCTCGTCTTTTTTAACGCCTACGCACATTTTATCGTTGTACATAAAGGTAATGCCCCCCATCATTTTTTTCTCTTCCACATTGGGCAGTTTTGCCATGTAGTCTCTTACGCGTGCTGCTAATTGTTCGTTATATGCCATATCAAAAGAATTGAAGGCTTAAAAATAGAGGCTTGCCTCCAATTTTTCATGGAGGGCTGAATAATGGTGTAAAAGGAGCTTATTTGCTTGTGGCTTCGGAGGCTGGGCTATTTTTTTTGCGATAGGCTGCGGTTTGCTCGTAAGAAATGGCAGAGCGTTCCATTTTAATAAAGCTGCCCTTGCCTATTTCCACCTGCAATGTGCCGTCTTCGTAAATGCGGGTGATGGTGCCATGAATTCCTCCGGTGGTGATAATATATTCACCAGTGCCCATAGCATCGGTAAATGCTTTTTGTTCTTTGGCACGCTTTTGCTGGGGGCGTATCATAAAAAAGTACATGACAACAAACATAAGCGTCATCATGAGGGGGAAAGTTAGTTCGCTGCCCGGAGGCTTAGCGGCAAGAAGAATGGAATACATATAAAAATAAAAATTATTTATCGGTGTTTACGTTTCCTTTGATGTAAAGGATGTGAATATTTTTTAGCGTATTGGCTTGTATGGTAACGGTTTTGGTTTGTGCACCGGCTTTGCCGGCAGAGTTAAAGGTAACTTTGATAGTGCCGGCAGCATTAGGTGCTATGGGTTCTTTAGGATATTCCGGCACTGTACAGCCACATGAACCAGCTGCACCGCTGATAAATAGGGGCGTTTTGCCGTTGTTTTTGAAGGAGAATTGGTGGGCTACTGTTTCGCCTTCTTTGATAGTGCCAAATTCATAGAGTGTATCGGTAAAGTCCATTGTAGGTTTGCGGGCTGCCGAAACAGTGTCTAAGCCTGATGCCGTGTGCGGATTGCTAATAAGCTCGCTTGCGGGTAGGCTATTATCTTTTTTATCCTTTTTAGGGCTGTTGCAAGCTATAAAAGCCAAAAGAAGTAAAATAGTAAACCGTTTCATTACTTTTACCAGAAAATTATCCGTTAGATTTTAGGTTTGTTTTATTGATTAATTGATTGGCAGTTAAGTCTTTAAGAATATTATCTAAAACACCATTTACAAACTGCCCGCTATTAGGGGTGCTATAGCTTTTAGCAATTTCTATATATTCGTTGATAGTGGCAATGGTGGGTATGGTTTCAAAATAGAGAAACTCACACACGCCCAATTTTAACAATATCATATCAATGACGGCTATGCGGTCTTCGTCCCAATTTTTGAGTTTTGGCGCAATCCATTTATCACAGTAGCTATCTTTTTCAATTACTGCCTGCAATAATTCTTTGCCGTATTCTACATATTCCTGAACCACATAGTTGGTTAGTGCATCGTCATTGTTTTTCTTAAACAAATTGGACATTAAGCGGTATACGGGTTCTATATTGAGTTCCCACCCTAAAATTTCGTCAGAAAAAAGGGCTTGTATATTTTCATTTTCCAGCACTACTTTGTTCCACAAAGTTTCAATAATTTTTCTGTCGCTACTACTATCGGTGGTAGGTAGCACTTTATAAGCATTATACTCTTCTGTGGCAGTAAGCAGCTGGTAGGCTGATTTAATGAGGTCTTGGTTATTAAAATTTTCTAAGCGATTCTTGGTGCTAATTTTTTGATAGACTTCCGATTGCTCTATTTTTTGAATAAACGAATTGTCTGCTAACGAAACAGTAGAAGTGGGACGTGAGGTGGGTTTGAGGTATTTTTTCTGCGCCCTGCCGGCTACTATTTGGTCATAATGCACAATTCTTATTAAATAATGGATAGCAATGTAATAGTTTAATGCAATTTGCTCTACCTTATCTTCAAATATGTTTTGTGTTTTGGTGATAGTTGTATTAATATTTTCAAAAGCACTATCACTGTAGTTCAACGAATATAGTGTTTGCATCACCAATACACGAATGTGCCGTCTGCTTATCATGGTATAAAAAGAACACTATTTTTTTGAGCGCGCAAAAGTAAGGAAATTTTGTTATCCGTGAGGCAATTAACAGCTACTTTTTTAATTATACGGGTATAATGCACCTATACAAACGTAAAATGTATTTATTTTACGCTTGGTTTCCGAAAGTTAATTAATCCATAGCACACATGGCAAAAAAGAATAAACCGATTAATCGCCCCCAAACACCTCCTATACCAACTGCAAAGCCCAATACACGCCCTGCAACAACGGCTAATTACGAACCGAATAGCGGAAAACGAGCCATACCCTTGTTTGCCGTGCTTAGCCTAATACTATCGGCAGTGTGTATGGTGCTGTATTTCAACACCTTGCAGCATGGTTTTGTGTTAGATGACCTGATTATGGTGCAAAAAAATAGCATAGTGGCAAAGGGCTTTGAAGGTATTATGGAGTTGCTAACCACACCACACATGAGGGGCTATTTGGTAATACCTAACGATACCTATCGCCCGCTGTCTTTGGTGATGTTTGCCATAGAGCGCGGTTTGTTTGGGGTAAGCCCTATGGCACATCACTTTTTTAACATTGTGGTATATGCGCTTTGTTGCATTACGCTGTTTAAGTTTTTGCACCGGTTTATGGAGGAAAAATATATATGGGCAGCCTTTGCGGGGGCAATGCTGTTTGCCGTTCATCCGGTTCATACCGATGTGGTAGCCAACATTAAAAGCCGCGATGAGTTGCTTTGCTTTCTGTTTGCATTTTGGGGACTTAATAGGGTATTAAACTACCTGAATACCGGTAAAATGACGAGTGTGTTGCAAGCCATGCTCCTGTTTTATCTATCGTTTATATCAAAAGAAAATGTGATTAGCTATGTGGGTGTGGTGCCTTTTATGTGCTATTTTTTCAAAAAAGCGTCAGTGCAGCAAACGCTTTTTGCCTCCGGTAGCATTGTGGTGGCTGCGGTAGTGTTTATTATTGTAAGAAAGGTGGTGTTAGACGCTTATGATGCAGATTCGTCAAAGGAAATAGAGTTCATAGACAATGCCTTAGTAAAGGCAAATTTTATGGAAAGGTTATTAACTTCAGTGGTGATTTCGGGTAAATACTTGCAGCTGTTGTTTGTGCCTTATCCGCTTGTTTGCAATTATTCCTATAATGCTATACCTATGGCATCGCTAACCGATGTTAGATTTTGGGTTAGTTTTTCAATGTATAGCGGTTTAATTTATGTGGCGGTGCAGGGGCTTAGGCAAAAGTTAGCGTATTCCTACGCCCTACCTATTGGCTTTTTCTTAATGACTATTGCCCTTTTTAACAATATGTTTATTCTTATTGGTGCTGAAATGGGGGAACGCTTTTTGTTTATTCCATCTGCCGGTGTGGGCATGGCGTTGGCATTTTTTGTAAAACAGCTGATAGACAAGCACGAAATTAGGCTTGGTAATGACTTTATGCCTGCCTTGAACAACAAGGTGGCTTATTTGCTGTTACCACTATGCGTGGTATTTAGCACGCTTACCATTGCACGCAATAAAGATTGGGCAGATAATTTGACGCTGTATAAAGCAGATTTACCCAAATCACCCAACGACTGTCGCCTTCAATACTACATAGGCACGGCAATGGCAGAGGAGCTTTATGTTAAAGAGACAGATGAGCAAAAACGCAGAGCGATAGATAGCGAGGCATTGGGATATATTAGAAAAGCAATTAGTATGTACCCCCACTTTGCAGAAGCCAATGCAGAATGCGGTAGAATTTATGACCGTTTGCGGATGTTTGACTCTGCGGAATATTATGATAAGCAAGCCTTACTCCTTAATCCTAAGCACTCTGTTGCCATGAACAATTTGGGTAGTGTGTATTTAGAGTCGGGGAAGTACAAGGAGGCAATAGAGACTTTCCGCCAAACATTGGCTATGGACACCAATATGCACTTGGCTTATTTCAATTTGGCAAGGACTTATTTGCAAATGAAGGCTTATGATTCTGTGGCGTATTACTATCACGTATTTTTTAGGTATGAACCCGACAATCCGGATGCGCATCAGGAATTGGGCATGGCGTATTACTTTATGGGCAACGGAGATTCCGCGGCGGTACATTTTAGACATGTGCTTAAAGTGCGCCCTGAAGATGCCAATGCAATAAACAACTTAGGGGCTGTATATCTGAATAAGAAGATGTATAAAGAGGCGATAGAGCAGTTTGGAAAGTCATTAAAACTTAACCCTAATTATGTGAACGCGTATAGCAATATAGGCAGGGCATATTACTTTAATCATCAGTATAACGAAGCCATTAATGCTTTTAGTACTGAAATGAAACTTGACCCTAAAGCCTATAACAACATTCCGTATATAGCTTTGAGTTATCAAGCATTAGGCAATATGGCAGAAGCCAAGCGCATTGAAGCTATTGCGCAGCAATATTTCC
The DNA here is from genome assembly GCA_010021705.1 of Chitinophagia bacterium. Classification (GTDB taxonomy): domain Bacteria; phylum Bacteroidota; class Bacteroidia; order Chitinophagales; family Chitinophagaceae; genus RGMU01. Next base: position 5,854 of record RGMU01000062.1, read on the forward strand.
GTGATTTTAAGCTGAATTAGAGAGCCAATTTTTAGCTTCTATTATAATAAGACCTATGGCGATAGTTGCGCATGGTTCGCCCCATGTAGCAGCCGGTAATAAAGATAATTATAAACGCTAGCGCAATAAGTTTGATGTGTTTTCTTGCCATATAGTTTTTTTAAGGGGTAAAGATATTAGGTAATCGCCATTATTTATATAGCTTACTTTTAATCATTCCCCATTTGTGTAGGCGGTGTATGAGAGATACCCTTAACACACCTCTGCCATACTTCATACTTCGCTTAAAGTTGATACTTGATGCTTCTGGAAAATACTTGGTAGGGCAGGTTACTTCGGCTATTTCATAGCCGTTCATAAATATTTGAGAAATCATTTCATTGTCAAACACAAAGTCATCGCTGTTATGGGTAAAGTCTATTGAACGAATAACATCGGCACGGAAGGCGCGGTAGCCGGTATGATATTCACTTAACTTTTGCCCGATAAGTATATTTTCAAACAAAGTTAAAAAGCGATTGAAGATATATTTGTACATCGGCATACCTCCTTTTAATGCACCCATACCTAATATGCGTGAGGCTAACACTACTGGATATACATCCATAGCTATGATAGAAGCCATGGCATGTATCAGCTTAGGGGTGTATTGATAGTCCGGGTGAAGCATAATAACTATATCACCGTTTAGCTCCAATGCTTTTTTGTAGCAACTTTTTTGATTGCCTCCATAGCCTTTGTTTACCTCGTGCTTAATAATGTGTCTTATGCCTAATCGTTGTGCTTCGGCTATAGTGGAGTCTCGGCTGTTGTCATCTACCAAAACTACTTCGTCCACAATATCAAAAGGGATTTCGTTAAAGGTTCTTTCTAACGTTTGAGAGGCATTGTATGCCGGTAATACGATAACTATTTTTTTCCCATTGAGCATTTGAGGGTCAAATTTATAGAATACTTGCCATAATGACACATTATGGCGTATAATTTGTAATAATTATGGGTGTGTTGTTAGCTTTATGCCATTGGGTTCAATAGAAATTAGCCTTTTTTTGTAGAGTGCGCCAATAATCATCTTGAAATTTCGCTTACTGTATCCAAAAAAAGTGTATATAACATCAGGGTTAGACTTATCGTTATAAGGTAAAAAGCCGTTATTGTTTTTTAGCAGTGCAAGTATGCGTTGCTCTTCGCCTTCTACTTTTGCATAGCCTTGAATGCCCAACATTACGTCTAACTTATTATTAGGGCGTATAGTCTTAATAAAGCCGTTCACGCGCTGCCCTAAGTCTAATTCTTTAAACACATCGTCATAGTATAACAGTCCAATATGTTTATTGTTGACTATTACTTTATAACCTAAATCTGTTTTGCCGAAAACCAACAGCTTTACCTGTTCGTTTTCTTTTACCGTAAGGTTTGTATTGCTGATTAAGTCATCAATTTTTTCAGTTGCAGCCACTCTACCCGTTAGCTCATCTACATACAAAGCAACAAAATATTTATTGCCGGGTTGCATTTTAGAGCGCATTTGTGAAAAAGGGATGAAAACATCTTTCATTATACCCCAGTGCAAAAAAGCTCCGTGAGGGGAAGTATTGACCACTTCTAAGTAAGCAATTTCACCCACAGCACAAAGAGGACTGTCGGTAGTAGCTATAAGCCTGCCTTCATTGTCATGGTAAAGAAAAATATCAACGTCTGTTCCCTGTTTCATATCAGGCGTTACATACCTCAAAGGTAGTAAAACATCTAAACCATCAGCATCCAAATAAATGCCAAAGGGGACTGTTTTAACTACCTTTAATGTATAATAACTTCCAGCTGACAGCATATTAGTTGATTTGCATACAGAGGATAGAGCCGGTGGAAAGATATACTTTTTAATCCAAGCAGAGATGGATTATAATAGCTTTACTTTGATAGCGTTTAAGCCTTTTTTACCTTTTTGAACCTCATAAGATACTTTGTCATTTTCTCTAATCGGTTGGTCAAGCCCGGTAGCGTGTACAAAAATGTCTTGACTGCCGTCATCCGGCTTAATGAAGCCAAAACCTTTGGTTTCATTGAAAAATTTTACTGTTCCTGTTTGCATGTATTATGCTGTATTATGTAGTTTAGATACTTTTGCAAAGGTACAATAGTAATTATCATTTCAAAATTTATTAACTAAAACAACCACAGATACTAAAAAAAAGTGCAGACGAGGGTAGTTTCAAACCATTTTTACATCAAAACTAACGCAATGT
>RGMU01000063.1 GCA_010021705.1 Chitinophagia bacterium
TCTAAAATTATTTTTAATCCAAATATAGACGCCAGCAATATACCAACCCTTTTCTTTCATTTTAGTTGCGAATAAAAATGGTGTCAGTGCTTTTTCACTATTTTCGGGAATTTTGTAGATTAAAAAATGGCAATATTGGGTAATGAAATCAAAATTAACAAAGTCTTGAAAGTTGAGCATTTCAAATGAAAACCAGCTTTCGCCTGAAATTGCAGGATGCTTTCTAAAAACGTGCCCTTTGGGATTTTCAATAGAGCTTAAAACTTCATCATCAATAACGAGTAGTGCATTTTTTATGGGTAAATTTCTATTAGACAAAAAAGCAAGCTTTCGTTCAATGCCGTATAAATTTTCATTGCTGGCATCAAAGTGATAGGCATAACGGGTATTTATTTTTGTTTTCCAATATTCTATTTCATAGTTTCTGGAGCGAGAGTTGCCGAATATGTATGAGTCATAGTGGTAATTTTTATAGTTATTCAAAAAATTTTCTGTGCTAATGTATTCATTGTTAAGCACAACATTCACTATACCTTCTTTTTCATAGAATTTATTATAGTGCCAAACTACCTTAAAAGGGTCTTGTATGACATAAAAAAGCATCAATAGTATTAGAGGCGCAGCAGCGAAAAATAGCTTTATAAATATTTTTTTCATATCTAAAACTGAAAGTATATAAATGAGTGTTTTTCATATACACCTAAAAATAAAAGCGCAAATAAGCAAGAGTAGTAAACCGTCCACCTAAACAACAAGGGTAGTTTGCTGAAATTAACTTCTAATTGAAAGCGTCTTTGAAGGGCATGAGCAGTTTCTAAGGCAATTATAACCAACAATCCCGGAATTAGCAAGTTTGTTATATTAGGTAAATTTAGGAACGCTAATTTATGGGTGTGCAAAATTGTGCTACATTCAGCCGGAATGCAACTTATTTTACTAAAGATATAGGTAGCGTCTGACATATTATTGGCTCTGAAAAACACCCAAGCTAAAGTAACTAAAACAAAATTGATTATTCGTTGAAAAAACAGCGTAACATTGGGTATTTTGTGAAGGCTTAATAATTTGCTGAGTTTTTCTTTGATAGGCTTAGTTAGCAAAGCAACTATAAGATAAGTACCATGCAGCGCACCCCACACAATGAACGTCCAATTAGCCCCATGCCAAAAACCACTTACTAAAAATACAAAGAATAAATTGAAATAAACCCTTGGCAATGAAACTCTATTGCCTCCTAATGTAATGTATAAATAGTCTCTAAACCAAGTAGAAAGCGATATGTGCCATTTTTTCCAAAAATCTGCAATTGTTGTTGTGTGATAAGGACGGTCAAAATTGGTCATTAGCCTAAAACCCATCACGCGTGCCGCACCTAATGCAATGTCAGAATATCCGGAAAAATCACAGAATATTTGAAAGGCAAAAAAAATGCTGGCAATGGCTAAAGCTATTCCCGAATACTGACCGGCATGATTAAACACAGGGTCTGATACTAAAGCAAGGCGGTCTGCGATTACTACTTTTTTGAAGAACCCCCATAGCATTAAGCGCACTCCGGATGATATGTTTTTATAATCAGGTTTATAGTGTTCATAGAATTGATGTAAAACATTTTGAGGACGCTCAATAGGTCCGGCTACTAACTGCGGATAAAACATTACATAAAGCGCATATATACCAAAATGCCTCTCTGCCTTTTGGTTGCCCCGATACACTTCAATAGTGTAGCTCATGGCTTGAAAGGTGTGGAAGGATAAACCTATGGGTAGTAGTATGGATAGTAAAGGCAGAGAAAGAGAAATATTAGCCTGATTAAAAACCCAATTTAAATTGGTTACAAAAAAGTTATAGTACTTAAACACCGCCAACACACCTACATTGCTAATAATACTTAATATTAAATACAGCTTTTTTTTGTGAACAGGTGCTTCCTCTATTAAAATGCCGGCAAAATAATCTATCACTATAGTGGCAAATAGAATTACTATATAAATCGGTACAAAATACATGTAGAATATACAGCTTGCTACCAGCAACAGAAGCCACCTCAGTTTGTGAGGTAGTAAAAAAAATAGTAGGGTAACAGTAGGGAAAAATAGTAAAAAATCTATAGAATTGAACAGCATATCAGAGTATAATAGCGCAAAAATAGACAAATAGTAGAAAGTATTTTTTAATATCCCTACTACATTTGATTGGCATAAATCTAAAATAACAATGTAAACGATATTCCACCAATGAGAACATCTGTATCTTATACTATATAATTCCCACCCCAAAAAACCAAACGTAAACAACCGAATCACTGTCTTAAAAATAGACCCGCAGAATGAAAATTTTTTTTATTCACAATAGTTGAATACCTTTAGCCTCCAAAACAAAAACATAATCCCTACGCCAAAACCAATTTCTTTAAGCATGAGAAGCTATCTTAACACCGCAGCATTGCTAATAGCAGCAGGTATAACCTTATTTTTAGGCAGTTGCTCTAAACCTTACAACAGCGTTAACAATGGGCAAATAATTGCCACCCCCTACTCGCTCTATTTTGTGGACACTAATGGTTCCCTTTATAGAAGCAATGACGGCAAAGCCTATAAGGTGATGTTTCCGCCTGATGGCAAACCTGCACGCGCGCTATGCGTTGCCCAAGACTATCTAATATGGATGAAGCCGACCCTAAGCGTTAGCTACAACAACGGCACTAATTTTAACACCGCTTTTGACTATCCGATAGTGTTACACAAAGCAGACGTTAACGGCAACTTTTTTGACTATAACCAGTCTATGATTCTTGGCGTTGCCGCATGGAATGTGGTGTATGTATGCTCTTCCAACCCTTCACCCTACAACTATTTAGGCTTAGAGCGTAGCGACAACAGAGGCATAAAAAATAGCTGGTATTCTGCCTCTTATGATACCATTACGTTCCCTAACCCTTCCGGCACCGGCATTACGTCTTTAACGCAACTGCAAAACGGAACAGTAGTTGGCTATGATGCCAACCATATTAAGGTGCTATATACCCCCGCAGCCGATGTGCTTTGGAAGCCTACCACCATTACCACAACCCTGCCAAACGATACCGCTCAAGCCTATTTCTCTATTGGGCACATCAGAAACCGCATTTTAGCCATAGACAACATAGGCAACAAAGGTGTATGGTACAGCGATGACTTAGGTGCCACATGGACGCAATATGCCGGCATACCCACCGGCTTGCCTTTAATGTGCGTAGCCTCACCTTTTGAGCAAACATGCCTTGTGGGCAGTAGCGGAAAAGGTGTGTTTATACTAAACCAAAATACCGGCATGTTTCAGCCCAGCAATAGCGGTTTGCCTGCCAATGCCATTGTGCGCAACATTGCCTTCAAAGAAAACATCTATAAAAACGACACCCACAAGCAATATATCTACTTAGCCACCAATACCGGCATCTATTGCAGCACCGACAATGGGCTAAGCTGGACGCTGACCGTGTATTAATAAAGCCAAACCGATAAACATCGCTTAAAACTTGAAATCACAATTTGTGATATCAAGTTTTTCTTTTTTTGTATATTTGCTTAATAATGTTATTGAAAAAACATGGACACCGGTACCGATAAGCAACTTATGCTCCCCGATGAGGTGATAGTAAACAAAATATACCTTATAAGAGGCGTAAAAGTGATGTTAGACAGCGACTTGGCAGCACTTTATGGCGTTGAAACCAGAGTATTTAACCCTTGCCGTTAAGCGTAATATCATACGCTTTCCTGATGACTTTATGTTTCAGCTTACGGCAGAAGAACATAACAACTTGAGATCACAAAATGTGATCTCAAGTTGGGGTGGTAAACGCTATTTGCCTTATGTGTTTACCGAACAGGGCGTGGCAATGCTGTCAGGTATTCTTAAAAGCGAAATAGCCATTAGCGTAAACATTCGCATTATACGCGTGTTTACCAAAATGCGCGAAATGCTGCTTACGCACAAAGATATTTTGTTACAGTTAGAGAGCTTAGAGAAGCAAGTAACGCAAAACAACCAAGACATTGAACTGATATTTGAAGCCATTAAGCAGCTTATTCATCAACCCAACCCTCCCCGCACACCCATAGGGTTTAAGACGCAAGCCAACTTACCATAGCGCGTTTTTGCGCCTATCATAGATATTTTAACAGCCTAACCTATACCATAATATAGCCTTAGACAGCTTATGCTGCAAAAGGCAGTGAGAAAAGTGTAGCTTTGCACCGTTATTTGGAATAACGGCAGGTTAAACTTAACATCAATATGTGTGGCATATTAGGCATTATTAATCATTCAACGCTTCGTAATTCAGCACAGCTTATAGACGCTTGCAGCATCATCAGGCACCGAGGTCCTGACGATGAAGGCTTTTCTACATGGGTGCCCGGCACGCCGCCCACCGTATGGGCAGGCGCCGATACAGATAGCTCTACGCTAAACCACTGGAACTACCACCGCTTAGCAGCCGACACACCGTTCAAAGTGGGCTTTGGGCATCGCAGACTGTCTATTTTAGACCTATCGCCTTTGGGTCATCAGCCCATGCTATATCCGGAGGCTTCGCTGGCTATTTGCTTTAACGGAGAGGTGTACAACTATATAGAAATAAAAGCTGAATTGCAGGCATTGGGGCACACCTTCCGCACCACCAGCGATACCGAAGTAATACTGCACGCTTGGCAGCAATGGGGCAAAGACTGCCTTAATCGCTTTAACGGTATGTTTGCCTTTTTAATGTTAGATTATAAAAAGAACGAACTGTATGCCGTAAGAGACCGCTTTGGCGTTAAACCACTATTCTACCACACCGCAGATAAAAGCCTTTATTTAGCCTCTGAAATTAAGCAAATACGCACCGCTCCCGGCTATAAGCTAAGCCTTAACCTGCCCATAGTGCGCAAATATTTAGCTACCGGAGGCGTGAACATGACCGATGAAACTTTTGACACCGCCATTAAGCAACTGCCCCCCGGGCACTATATGCACATACCCCTGCAAACAGACTGCTTACACTACACCATTCACGCATGGTATGAACTAAAGCCCAAAACATGGACAGGCACATACACCGAAGCCGTAGCCACCATGCGGTCTTTGCTGAAAGATACGGTAAAACTGCGCTTGCGGTCTGATGTTAAGGTGGGGTCGTGCCTATCGGGTGGGTTAGACAGTAGCAGTATAGTGTGCCTTGCTGCCGAGCTATTGGAAGAGCAGGGCGACCATGCAGGGCAAGAAACCGTTACCGCTTGCTACGAAGCCGCGCGCTATGACGAGTGGAATTTTGCCAAAGAAGTGATTAAACAAACCCATGCACACGCCCACCAAACCTTCCCTTCGTTTCAACAGCTGCAAAGCGAGCTAAAGCAGTTTATATGGCATCAAGACGAGCCAACCGGCAGCACATCGCAGTTTAGCCAATGGGCGGTGTTCAAAGCCACCCACGAGGCTAAGCTAAAGGTGATGATAGACGGGCAAGGCGCAGACGAGCAATTAGCCGGATATGGGGGCAACGACCTGTCGTTCTACACCGGACTGTTTGCCGAAGGCAAATATGGTGAACTAAGGGAAGAATGGGCGCACTATAAGCAAATGAATGGGCACGCTCCCGTAGGCTTTTTATTGGGTGCTATGCAGCTAACTTGGGGCAACACCTTTAAGAGCCTTTTACCCAAAAAATATCACATTAACAAACAGCCTCCGGTGGACTGGATAGTGGGCGGAGAGCCTGCCTATATGTACGAAACGCCTGCCAAAAGTTTGAGGGAAAACCTGCGCCGGCAGCTATATGGCGAACCATTGCCCGCCCTGCTGCGCTATGAAGACCACAATTCTATGGCATGGAGCGTGGAAAGCCGCACTCCCTTTATGGACTACCGCTTGGTAGAATTTACCTCAAGCCTGCCGGCACGCTATGTCTATAAAAACGGCATTAGAAAAACCCTACTGCGCGACGCCATGAAGGGCATTATACCCGATGCCATTGCCGACAGAAAAGACAAAATGGGCTTCGTAACTCCGGAAGAACTATGGCTGAAAGGCGAAGGCAAGCAGTGGTTTATAGACCACGTTACCGAAACCTGCCATACCTTTAGCAATATATTAGTAGCCGATAAATGCATTAAATATGTACACGATATGATAGAAGGCAAAATACCGTTCAACTTTACTCCCTGGCGCATAGTGTGCTTAGGAATATGGTATAAGAATGTGATGAAGGGTTAATGGTTTGTCTGAACTGTGATTTATGTGAAGGGAATGATTACCATGACAGGTGTAGGGGTTGAAAATTTTCAGCCCCTACACTATTTTGATAGAAGTATATTAGTTATTTAAAAGCCAAACGCGAGCTTATAGCTCGCATTCAGGGGGGAAGTTACCCGCGTGGAGCATCTTCCATCATTAGCTTCCGCTAATAATTAAGGCAAAGGTGCAACTATTTTGCTTACTGCCAAATATATTTTGTCAGTCTTAACAGCTATCCTCAAAACCTCATGGCTTCGCGCTTTAGTTTGGGCAGATTTTGGGGGAGGTGGAGGGGCTTGGTGTGCTGTAGCAATAGCCATATAGCACCTTCAACGGCATCGGGGGCATCGTCATGGGCGGTGCTGCCCGGGGCAAAGGCTTTGAACTGGCTTTGCAGTAAGGCTGTCTGCGGGCTGTGCGCTTCGGCTTGGCTAATGTATAGATTGCCGTTGCGGTATAGCGGTTCTAAAAGGCTTTCTATGCGGGTATATTTGTGGGGCTTGGTGCGCTTGTCTTCGCGGATATACAGGTGAATGCCGTGTTCGGTAGCCATGTCGTTAAGCTGCTTTATAATAATGTCTTGCAAAAACACCGCCTCCATGTAAAAATAGCACGGCGTGCCGTTTAGGTATTCCATTATGGCTATATGCCATTCCAACATTTGGGCAATGGTGGTTTGTGCCACATAGCATTGTAGAATGTGGTATTCAGCTTGGTGCTTGCCTATCAGCACGGTGGCTTTGTAGTCGTTTGTTTCTTTGTAGGACGGGTCGGTGTAGCACACTATGGCTTCATATTGGTCTAAAGGCAGGGGCGGCTTCAGGGGCAGGTCTTGGAAAACGGCACCTTCGGTAACGGGATTGTTAAAATACTCCTTTTGCGCGGCGGCATAGCTTTTTTGGCTAAGCACGCGGTTAATGTGGTCTTCGGTATTTTTTTGTAGCCAGGTGCTGTGCCCGTGGGCATTGCGGATGTTTACTTCATCGGTATAGTCGGCAAATTGGGTGGCGCGTGCAATGCAACAGTCCCGTGCAATGCGGTTACCGCAAAAGATGATGGTTGTAGGCGCTGATACCGACCTTGTGCCAATGGCAGCCTCTTCTATCCATCGCCATTTTTTGGCTATGAGGTCGGGGCTAAGGCAGTCGGCATCGGTGTCTATGTCGTCAAACAGCAGTAGGTCGGGGCGTGCTTCTTCTTTGCGCGTGCCACGTGGGCTTTGCCCGGCGCCTAAAGCCCTAAACGAAGCCCCTTGCAGGGTAGTAAATTCGCTTGCTTGCCATTTGCCCGCATTTTCCTGAATGCCGTAGTCTTGCACAATGCGCTTGTTGTGTTCTAAATTGGTTTTATAGGGTTGTAACAGCCTTATGGCATTGTCAAGGCTGTTGCTTATCACCAACACATATTTTTTAAGCAGCCTTGTTGGTATGCCTTTATCGGGCTGTGGCGGATGCCCCACCAGCATAAGGTATAGCACCTCCATCATGGTGCGGGTGCTTTTGGCTAATTCGCGGCTCCATAGCCGCACCTCATACCATTCGCGGTGGGTTAAAAGCCTTTGCGTGGCGGCAAGGTGAAAGGGGGCGGGTTCGGCAAAGGTGTAGGAAGGAAAATAGTAGGTCATCCATGCCTCCGGATTGGCTTCTAAGGCAGTGCGGCGGGCTTCAATAACGGCAGGCGAGTCATCGGGTTGTGTGCTTGTGGTGCAGGTAATGTGTTTTACATACTCTGCCCAGTTGTCTAATAGCTTTTTTTCGTTCATAGTGCGGGTAATTAACAGTTTTCAACTGCAAGTTACGGCAAAAAAACCGGT